>JBAVBF010000562.1:0-29074 GCA_049586115.1 Thermoanaerobaculia bacterium
GCATCGCTGCGCGCGCGCCTTCGCGCGCTCGCCGCGAATCCGCGCGACGTCGATGTGCTCCTCGCGGACATCACCGGCCGCACGCCGGCGTGGTTGTTCGCACATGGCGAGGAGCAAATCGATCCGGCGCCGGTCGAAGCGCTGGTGCGGCGGCGGATCGACGGTGAGCCGCTGCAGTACATCCGGCGCAAAGCGGAGTTTTTCGGACGCGAATTCTTCGTCGACGATCGCGTGCTCATTCCGCGTCCGGAGACGGAGTTGCTCGTCGAAGCGGCGATCGCGCGAGCGCCCAATGGAGCGCGCGTGCTCGAGATCGGATCGGGAAGCGGCTGTATCGCCGTCACGATCGAGCGGGAACGGCAGGATCTCGAAGTCACCTCGATCGACGTTTCCGTCGCCGCGCTGGCCGTCGCAAAACGCAACGCGCGAACGCACGAAGCGAACGTGATGTTTGCAGCATCCGACGCGTTCGAAGCGATCGGCGGCGAGTTCGACCTCATCGTCGCCAATCCGCCGTACATTCCGCGCGCTGACTACGAGCAACTCGCGACAGAAGTCCGCGATCACGAACCGCAAATCGCGTTGACTCCGGGACCGCGCGGAACGGAGATGATCGAGCGCATCCTCAACGCGCGCCGCGTGCCGATCGTGATGCTCGAGATCGGATTCGGACAGCTGGCGAATGTTCGCAACGTCGCTCACGGCTACGAAATGATCGACGTCATCAACGACCTCGCCGGCATCGAGCGCGTTGTCGTACTATCGCGCCATGGGCGCACATGACCGTTGCCTCTTCTGCCGCATCGTCAGCGGTGAGATCCCGTCGAAGAAAGTCTTCGAAGACGACGTCGTCATCGCCTTCAATGACATCAATCCGCAGGCGCCGACGCACGTGCTGGTCATTCCGCGCACGCACATCTCATCGCTGGACGATCTCGACGAGCACGAAGCAAACATCATCGGCATGACCGTCGTCCGTGCCACGCAGATCGCGCGAAACCTGCAGATCAACTCCGATGGGTACCGGCTGGTCGTGAACCATGGCGAAGCGGCAGGCCAGACCGTCTTCCACATCCACTTCCATCTGTTGGGCGGACGCAACTTCGGCTGGCCTCCGGGTTAGCAAAAGCCTTTTACGCCGACGGCGGAACGCGGAACCTGGTCCCGCTGAACGTGATTGAGCGCGCGGACTTCTTGCGCGCGGCTTTGCGGCGCGTCAGGAAATCTTCCTTCGCCTCGGTCAATGTGCTCGGAACGTACGTCGCCCCCGCGGCGAGCGTCTTGGCGCGATCCCGGGAGAATGCGGAGCCGCCGGCGACGATCATCAGGTCGGGAAAACTCGCGGCGAGGAGTTGAATCAGGCCATGGCCGGCTTCGAGGTGGTCCGTGTTCGTACACGACACGAAAACGGCCTCGGGCATCACTTCGCTGATGAACGAAAGCAGCTCGGCGTCGGGCAGATCGGTGAAGTAATCGATGGCGAAGCCTTCCTCGCGCAGCAGTTGCGTCAGCATCAGCGTGCCGAGGGAGAGGCGCTCGCTGGCGACCGAAACGGCCACGATGTGGCGCTCCGAGTCGGCCGGGCCCGCGTTGCGGTCGCCGTAGCGGATGATCAATTCGCGGATCACGTCCTTGATGAAGTGATCGTTCGCCGGCGTGATGCGCTTGCGGTCCAGCTCTTCCTGCGCGAACGTCAGCGTCGGGATGAAGAGATCGGAGAACATCTCCTCCATCGTGTCGCTCTCCGCGTGTCGATCGGCGATGGCGATGGCGCCGGTGCGGTCGCGCAGCAGCAGGCGGTTGTAGAAACTGAGATAGCCCTCCAGCGGATCTTCGGCGCCGAACATGATCGAGAAGATGCGCAGCGCCGGGATGAATTCGCCGCCGACGGTGAGGCAGACCGAGATCGGCGTCGCCAGCAGCAGACCGACCGGCCCCCACAGCCAGCCCCAGAAAATCGCGGAGACCAACAGCGCGATCGGCGAGACGCCGACGCGATGTCCGACCACGATCGGCTCGACGAATCCGCCGATGAGCTGATCGGTCAGGATGAACAGGCCCATCACGGCGAGCAGCACGTACCAATTCGGAAAGACGGCGATGGAGAGAAATGTCGGCAGCGCCGCGCTCAGCACCGCGCCGACGTACGGCACGAAGCGGAAGAGGCCCGCCATGACGCCCCACAGCGGCGCGTGCGGAACTTTCAGAAGAAACAGACCGAAGCCGACCAGAAGGCCAAAACAGACGTTGAGCAACGCGATGGTCAGCAGGTAGCGGCTGATGCGGTCCGACGTTTCGCCGATGGCCTGCGTGGTGACGGTGAGATGCGCGCGGCCGGCCAGCCGCAGCATCTTGTCGCGCATCTGTTCTCGATCCTGCAAGAGGAAAAAGACCAGCACCACCACGAGGAACGCCGCGGCGACCAGCTCCACCGTCGGCGCGAACGTCTTGTATTTGTTGGCGAAATTCGCGCGGTCGGGGATGACGCGCACTTTGAGGTCGGCCTTCTCCTGTTTGTCGGCCGTGGCGTTGCTGACGCGCTCCAGCGTCCTTTCGACCAGCGCGAACGTGCCGCCCTTGGTCCGTTTCAGAAAGCCGAGCTGCTTTTCAATTTTTCCGCTCGTGGCCGCATCGGCGAACTCTTTCGCGACGTCGTTGAACTGCTGGTAAAGCCACCAGCCGCCGAAGCCGAGTCCCGTCACGATGAGGCCGAGCGAGATGACAATCGCGCCGGTGCGGCGAAGAGGAGTGCGCTCGAGCAGCGACACGATCGGTGTCAGCAGAAACGCGAAGAGGATCGCGAGCGCGATCGGAACACAGACCGGCTTCGCCAGATACAGAATGGCAATGACGACGACGGTGATGAAGAGGATGCGCGACTGCGACTGACCGCGCCGGTCCTGCGTGGCGCGCTTGTCGGAGAACGTCGTGACGGACTCCGGCGGCATCCGACGCATGGAGATCGTCTTGTTGAAATCGTCGGTATCGTCGTCGTAGCGGGGCACGTTATTCGGCAGTTTACTCTGCGCGCTTCAACGCTTCACTCTGCGCGGTTCAACGCTTCACTGTGCGCGGTTCAACGCTTCACCCTGCGCGTGGACGCAGGGTCTCCGGTGAGATCGCACGATCGTCTACTTGATACGCAAACCGTGCGGTCACCGTTGACGTTAGCTCGCACGATTGGCGCCAGAAGCAAAAGCCCTGCGGCGCCACCGGAGATCCTGCGTCTCCGCGCAGGATGGATCGAAGCGAACTAACGCTTCCAGCGCAAAACCGGCTGCCGCGCCGCGCGCGCCTCGTCCAAACGACGCACCGGCGTCGTGTGCGGCGCGCTGCGAACCAGCTCCGGACGTTCTTCGCACTCCTTGGCGATGGCAATCATCGCGTCGCAGAAGGCGTCCAGCTCTTCCTTCGGCTCGCTTTCGGTCGGCTCGATCATCAGCGCTCCCGCAACGATGAGTGGGAAGTAGATCGTCGGCGGATGGAAGCCGTAGTCCATCAATCGCTTGGCGATGTCGAGCGTGTGGACGTCTTTCGCCGTCTGCAGCTTGTCGCTAAAAACCACCTCGTGCAGCGACGGCGCGTCGTACGGCAGGTGATACGAACCGCGCAGCCGGGCGCGGATGTAGTTCGCGTTCAGCACCGCGATCTGCGCGATGCGGCGCAGGCCGTCGGGACCCATCGAGCGCATGTACGTCAGCGCGCGGACGAGCACGTTGAAGTTGCCGTTGAATGCGCGCACGCGGCCGATCGAGTCGGGATGGCCGTGATCGAGGTAGTACGTCCCATCCTCGCGCTGCTCCACGGTCGGCGTCGGAAGGAACGGTACGAGCTTCTCCGACACTCCGACCGGACCCGCGCCAGGACCGCCGCCGCCGTGAGGCGTCGAAAACGTCTTGTGCAGATTCGAGTGGATGACGTCGATGCCCATATCGCCGGGCCGCGCGATGCCGACGAATGAGTTGAGGTTCGCGCCGTCGCAGTAGAGATACGCGCCCTTTTCGTGAAGGATGTCGGCGAATTTCTTGATGTCCGTCTCGAACACGCCGAGCGTATTCGGCACGGTGATCATCAACGCCGCCACATCCTCCGTCACCGCGGCGGCGAGCGTGTCGATGTCGACCGTCCCTCGGCTGTTCGATTTCAGCTCTTTGATTTGATATCCGGCGAAGGCCGCCGAGGCTGGGTTCGTGCCGTGCGCGGAATCGGGGATCAGGATGTACTTGCGCGCGTTGCCGCTCTTCGCGAGCGCCTTGTGCACCATCAGGATTCCGGTCAGCTCGCCGTGCGCGCCAGCCACCGGCTGCAGCGTCACGCGCGGCAGGCCGAAGATTTCCATCAGCGTCCGCTCGATGTGCCACAGCAGCGCGAGGTTGCCCTGCACCTGGTGATCCGGCTGCAGCGGATGCGACAACGCGAAGCCCGGCGTGCGCGCGATCTCTTCGTTCAGCCGCGGGTTGTGCTTCATCGTGCACGAACCGAGCGGATACAGGCCGGCGTCGATCGACACGTTCAGTTTCGACAGCCGTGTGAAATGACGAATGACGTCGACCTCGGACACTTCCACTTCGTCCGCGATCTCGTCGCGCATCAGCGACGCCGGCAACTCCGTCGCCTCCGGAACATCAAGAGCCGGAAGGCGATAGCCGCGGCGTCCGCGTTTCGAGTGCTCGAAGATGAGCTGCTGCGTCATCGGCGTTCCCTCGAAATCGCGGCGGTCAGCGCGGCGACGAATTGATCGAGATGTTCGCGCGTGTGCAGCTCCGTGACGGCGACGAGGAACTCGTTGTCATGCCCGTCATAGAACTGCCCCAGCGGAATGCCGCCGAGAATCTTCGCGTGCTCGAGATCGGCCAGGATTTCGGCGGCCGGAAACGGCGTGCGCACGACGAACTCGTTGTAGATCGGACCGCTGAACGGCAGGATCACCGATCCGATTTTCTGCAGCTCGCCGCGCAAATACGCGGCCTTGCTCAGGCACTGCTGCCCGACTTCGCGCAGCCCCTCTTTGCCCATCAGCGACAGGTACATGTTCGCGGCCAGCGCGATCAGCGCCTCATTCGTGCAGATGTTCGAGGTCGCTTTGCCCCTGCGGATATGTTGCTCACGGGTGGCGAGGGTGAGCACGTACGCGCGTTTTCCGTCGACATCGACGGTCTCGCCCACGAGGCGTCCCGGCATGTGCCGTTTCAACGCGTCTTTGACCACCATGAAGCCGACGAACGGACCGCCGTACTGCGTCGGAACTCCCCAAGCCTGACCTTCGCCGACGGCGATGTCGAATCCATGCGCGCCCGGCGGAGTGAGGATGCCGAGGGATGTGGCCTCGGCGATCACGGCGATCTTTACCGCGCCGGCGGCATCGGCAATCTGCGCGATCGCGTCGTAGTCCTCGATCACGCCGAGAAAGTTCGGCGACTGCACGGCCACCGCGAAAACATCGCTCGTGCAGGCTGCGCGCAACGCGTCCGTATCGATGCGTCCATCCTTCGTCCAGCCGACTTCCACGATCTCATAGCCGAGGTTTTGAACGTAGGTGCGAACGGTTTCGGTGTACTGCGGATGCACCGATTTCGCGATCACGACTTTCTTCCGATTGCGAACTACGCGCTCGGCCAGCAACACCGCCTCGCACAATCCCGTCGAGCCGTCGTAAAGCGACGCGTTGGCGACGTCGAGTCCCGTCAGCAGACACTGGTGGGTCTGATATTCGAAGATCGATTGCAGAGTTCCCTGCGAGACCTCGGGTTGATACGGCGTGTACGACGTCAGGAACTCCGCGCGCAGCAGAAGCTGATCGATGCACGCCGGCTGGTAGTGCAGATACGCGCCGCCGCCGAGAAACGAAACGTGATCGACCGCAGTGAGGTTCTTCGCCGCCAGCGCACGAAACCAGCGCCGCGATTCGATCTCCGACCACGGGCCAGGGATGTTCAGCAGTTCGGTGAGTTTGACGTCGTCAGGGATCGTTTCGAAGAGCGTGTCAATCGAATTGATGCCGATGACGTCCAGCATCTCGCTGACGTCCTGCGAGGCGTTGGAGATGTAGCGGTGTTGATCGGTGCGGGGATCGGGTAGGGACATTACTGATTAGTGCGCGGATTCCTTCTCAACGTACTCCTCGTACTCCTCGGCGGTCATCATTTCGTCGACCTCCTCGGGCGTGCTGAGGCGCATCTTCATCATCCAGCCATCGCCGTACGGGTCGGTGTTGACCAGCTCCGGCTTGTCGTTGAGCGCTTCGTTGACTTCGACGACCTCGCCCGAGACCGGCGAGAAAAGTTCGGAGACGGCTTTGACCGATTCGATGCTGCCGAATTCGTCGCCCTGCTCCAATTCCGCTCCGACTTGCGGCAATTCGACGAAGACGACATCGCCGAGTTCTTTCTGCGCGTAATCGGTGATGCCGATGACCACGATGTCACCTTCGGCCTCGGGATGGACATACTCGTGGCTCTTGGCGTACCGGTTGTCTTCAGGTGTCATGGGTTGCTCCTTCGTCACTTCGCGCGCTTGTAAAACGGCGTGGGAACGACGCGCGCCCGCGTCTCTTTTCCACGGATGAGGACCATGAATTCGCTGCCGGGCGCCGATTTGTCGAGCGGAAGATATGCGAGACCGAGCGCTTTTTTCAACGTTGGCGAATGCGTGCCGCTGGTGACGACGCCAATCTCCTCGCTGCCGTCGACAACCGGATAGCCGTGACGGCCGATGCCGCGGTCGACCATCTCGAATCCGACGAGCTTCCGGCGCGGACCTTCGCTCTTCTCGCGCTGCAGCACGTCGCGTCCGAAAAAGTCGCCCTTGTCCACTTTCACGATCCACCCGAGGTCGGCTTCCAGCGGCGTGGTGGTCTCGTCGATGTCGTTGCCGTACAGCGCCATCTTCGCTTCGAGCCGCAACGTGTCGCGCGCGCCGAGGCCGCACGGCTTCGCGCCGGAATCGATCAGCTTACGCATGATCCGCGGCCCCTCGGACGGCGCAACGTAGATCTCGAATCCGTCCTCGCCGGTGTAGCCAGTTCGCGAAACGATCGCGGGCACGCCATCAACGCTGCCGGTTCCGAAGTGGTAGTACTTCATCGCGCCGAGCGGGACGTCGGTCATCGGCTGCAGCAGACGCTCCGCCTCCGGACCCTGCAACGCAAGCTGCGCGTAATCGGCGCTGACGTTGCGGACTTCGACGTCCATCCCCTTCGCGACGTCGGCAATCCATTCGTAATCCTTATCGGTATTCGACGCATTGACGACGATGAAAAAGTCGTTGGTGGAGTTCTGATAGATGAGGATGTCGTCGACGAATCCAGCCGTCGGATAGAGCAACCCGTTGTACTGCGCCCGTCCGTTCGCAAGCTTCGAAACGTCGTTGCACGTGGCGCGCTGCAGAAGCGACAACGCATCGGGACCTTTGACCGTGAGCTCGCCCATGTGCGAGACATCAAACAAGCCGACATGGTCGCGAACGGCGGCGTGTTCTTCGAGGATCCCGGCAAACTGCACCGGCAACTCCCATCCGCCAAAATCGACCATCTTCCCGCCAAGCTCATGCTCGACGCCGTTCAAGGGAGTCTTCTTCAGGTTCGCAGCGTCGTCGCTCATTCACGCCTCCGGGAAGGGAACGGAACCTAGCACGCGCTATGCCGCAGGCGCAACGCGGGAGAGCGCTGCGGTCGTATGGTTAGCAATATCCGGCACTGCACCTTGCCAAAGCACAGACAAGAGTGTCTGTGCCACACTGGCTTTCGCCAGTAGCAGAATTGGCGGGTACGACAGGATCAATGTGGCACAGACACTCTTGTCTGTGCTGGTAAGGCTCGGGACCGTCGAGAACATCAAACGGAGCCTCAGGGAGGGTGCGGGTGTGACGAACGAAATTGGCGAGTTTCTCGACTACCTCACCTACGAGCGGAACGTCTCCGTCAACACCATCACGGCGTATCGCGACGACCTTGAATCGTTCGTCGGATTTCTCTGCAACGATTACTTCACGCTCGGGCGCGATCAGCTCGATTTGAAGCGGGTCGATCATCTCGCCGTCCGCTCGTATCTTGCGCATCTCGCGCGACGCAAACTCGCTCGCGCCTCGGCGGCGCGGCATCTGTCGGCGATGCGGTCGTTCTTCAAATACCTGATGCGCGAAGGAACCGTCGATGTGAATCCGGCGCGCACCGTTGCCACGCCGAAGCGTGAGAAGCATCTGCCGTCCGTTCTGCAACCGTCCGATGTCGTGCTTCTGCTGGAGCAGGCGGATACCTCGACGCCGCTCGGCATCCGCGATCGCGCGTTTCTCGAAGTGCTCTACGCCTCGGGACTGCGCATCAGCGAACTGGTCGGAATCGACATCGATGACGTCGAACTTCGCGCGCGGCTGGTGAAAGTGCGCGGCAAGGGCTCGAAGGAACGCATCGTGCCCTTCGGATCGAAAGCGGAGGAGGCGATCCGCGCCTGGCTGGCGGTTCGCGGAACGATCATCGATGACATCGAAGAGCCGGCGCTCTTCGTCAACTATCGCGGCCAACGCATCACGACGCGAAGCGTGCGGCGGCTCTTCGACGGCTACGTGCGCAAGGCGTCGTTGCGTGCGGGAGTTTCTCCGCACACAATGCGGCACTCGTTCGCAACGCATCTTCTCAACGCCGGCGCCGACCTGCGTGGCATCCAGGAGCTCCTCGGCCACGTCTCGCTCTCGACGACGCAAAAGTACACGCACCTCAACGACTGGCAATTGATCGCCGTGTACAAGAAGGCGCATCCGAAGGCGTGAACCGACAGGGAATGAGTTTGTCCTGCGGCATGCGAAGCGCGCCGAAGAACCTTGCAAGCGAGCTGGGACCTTTTGCAAAGGGAGCTGGACCTCTTGCAAGGGGAGCCGGACCTCTTCGAAGGGGACCGGGACCTCTCGCAAAGGGAGCTGGACCTCTTACAAGGGGAGCGGGACCTCTTACAAGGGCAGCCGGACCTCTTCGAAGGGACCGGGACCTCTTGCAAGGGCAGCCGGACCTCTTCGAAGGGGACCGGGACCTCTTGCAAAGGGAACCGGACCTCTTCGAAGGGCACCGGGACCTCTTGCAAAGGGAGCCGGACCTCTTCGAAGAGGAGCAGGGCCTCTCACTTACCGGCATAGACTCTGAATTCATGAATCGCCTCGCCGCCGAAACTTCTCCCTACCTTCTCCAGCACGCGCACAACCCGGTCGATTGGTATCCGTGGGGCGAGGAGGCGTTTGCGAAAGCGCGTGCCGAGGATCGGCCGGTGTTTTTGTCGATCGGGTATTCGGCGTGTCACTGGTGCCATGTCATGGAGCGGGAGTCGTTCGAGAACGATGCGATCGCGACCGTGCTCAACGAGCACTTCGTCTCGATCAAAGTCGATCGGGAGGAGCGGCCGGACGTCGATTCGATCTACATGGAAGCGGTGCAGATGATGACCGGGCACGGCGGCTGGCCGATGTCGATGTTCCTGACGCCGGCCGGCGCGCCGTTTTATGCGGGAACGTACTTTCCGCCGGACGACCGGCACGGCATGCCGGGATTTCGGCGCGTGCTCGAGCATGTCGCGCACACCTATCGCGAACGCCGCGGCGATGTTGATGCAGCGTCGGCGGAAGTGATCCGCGGCATCAGCACCGTCAAGTTTCAAGGCGGCGGAACGCTGGAGCACGACGCGCTCGATCGCGCGGCTGCGCGCATCGCGCAGACTTACGACGCCGTCAACGGTGGGTTCGGCGGCGCGCCGAAGTTTCCGCCGTCGATGACGCTCGACTTTCTGATGCAAGTGGCCTGGCGGACGAACGACCGTACGCTCGACGAGATCATCGTCAACACGCTGACCAAGATGGCGCGCGGCGGGATGTACGACCAGGTCGGCGGCGGTTTTCATCGCTACTCGACCGACGCGCACTGGCTGGCGCCGCATTTCGAGAAGATGCTGTACGACAACGCGCTCCTGGCGCGGCTCTACACGCGCGCGTGGCAGTGGAAAAAGGATCCGTTCTTCGCCCGCATCGCCCACGAAATCCTCGGCTACATCCAGCGCGAGATGACCTCGCCGGACGGCGCGTTTTATTCGACGCAGGATGCGGACAGCGAAGGTGAAGAAGGGAAGTTTTACGTCTGGTCGCGCGCCGAGGTCATGTCGATTCTCGGCGAGGAGGATGGGCGGATTTTCTGCGCGCTGTACGACGTCACCGAGCGCGGAAATTGGGAGGACCACAACATCCTCAACCTTCCACGCGATCCCGAATCGGCCGCCGCGGACCTCGGTATCACGCTCGATCAGCTCAACGACGTCGCGGCGCGCGGCAAGTGCAAGTTGTACGGCGTCCGCTCGCAGCGGGTGTGGCCGGCGCGCGATGAAAAGATCCTCGCCGGATGGAACGGCTGGATGCTGGCCGCGTTCGCCGAGGCTGCGGTTGCGTTTGATCGCGACAGCTACCGCGATGTGGTTCGCCGCAATGCCGACTTTCTGCTCACGCGTATCGTCGACGGCCGGCTGATGCGAACTCCGAAAATCGCAGGACTGCTCGAGGATTACAGCGGCGTCGCGTGGGGACTTTCGCTCGCGTACGAAGCGACGCACGAACGTCGCTATCTCGATGCGTCGAAGCAGTTGGTTGATCAAATCCTCGACCGATTCATCGACGACACGAACGGCGGCTTCTTCGACACGCCGATCGATCACGAGACGCTGATCACGCGTCCGAAGGATTTGTTTGACAACGCTACGCCATCCGGCGACTCCGTCGCCGCGGATGTGCTGCTTCGTCTGGCGCTGCTGTTCGGCGAGGAGCGGTACGTCGACGCTGTGACCAAAACGATCGCCGCAATCGCGCCGCTGGCGGAACGCTATCCGTCGGGATTCGGACTGCTCCTCGGCGTCGCCGAATGGCGCGCGGGACAACCGAAGGAGATCGTTGTCACGGGATCGGGCGATGTTTTCCGTGCCCTGCGCAAGGTCGTCGGCGAGGAGTACCTGCCGCATCGCGTGCTCGTCGCAGGCGACGGATCGAACGATCTGCCGCTGATGCAGAACCGTCCCTCGGATCGCGTACTTGCCTACGTCTGCGAGGCGTACATGTGCTCGGAGCCGACTACGGATGTGGAGCGGCTAAAGGCGTTGTTAACTCTGTCATCCTGAAATCGGCGACGCGAAAAAGGACGGATCGCGCGCGGAGGCGCGCGTGACAAAATGCCTCGATGCAAACGTGGCCGCTCGCCAAACGGATCCTCTTCCGCTTCGCGATGGCGTTCTTCGTTCTCATCAACTTCCCGTTTCCGTTCGACTACTTTCCGGTCGGCGCGTTGGAGCCGGTTTTTCAGAAGATCTCGGACGCGCCGGTTTATCTGACCGCGCGCCTGCTGCACGTTTCCGTCGACATTCGTCCGAACGGAAGCGGCGATGCGACGTACAACTACGTCAATCTGCTCTGCGTTTTCGTCATCGCGATCGTCATCACAGTCCTCTGGAGCATCATCGATCGCCGTCCTCGAAATTACGACAAAGGGTGGATCTTCTTACGAGCGTATCTCCGCTTCGTGCTGGCCGCGGTGATGATCAGCTACGGCCTCGCCAAGGTGATCCCCACGCAGTTTCCGCCGCCGACGCTCGACCGTCTCATGCAGCCGTTCGGCGACGCCTCGCCGATGGGGCTTCTCTGGACGTTCATGGGAGCGTCGGTCGCGTACAACATCTTCTCCGGCTCGGTGGAGGTGCTGGGCGGCCTCCTGCTCACCACGCGGCGCACGGCATTGCTCGGCGCGCTCGTGTCGGCCGGCGCGATGGCCAACATCGTGATGCTGAACTTCGCGTACGACGTGCCGGTCAAAATCTCTTCGTCACTTCTTTTGATTGAAGCGATCGTCATCGCGCTGCCGGACCTTCCGCGGCTCTTCGACTTTTTCGTCCGGCACCGCGCGGTTGCTCCTCCGCCGCTGCCACGGCTCACGCAGAACCGCGCGCTCGAAATTGGCGGAATCGTTCTGCGCACACTCGCCGTCTTGGCGCTTCTCTGGGTGTCGGTGAAAGAGGCCCGCGAAACCTACCGTGCGATTGGGGCACCGTCGCGGCGCTCGCCGCTCTATGGCGTGTGGCGGGTCGACGACTTTCAGATCGATAGCCGGACGATTCCGCCCGGCAGCGATCCGTCGCGCTGGCGCCGAGTCATCTTCGAGATGAAATTCATGATGTCGGTTCAGCTCACGAGCGACTCCCGCATCCGCACGAACGTGAAGCTCGACGAAAAGGCGCGAACGCTCACCGTGTCGAGGCGAAACGAACCGCAGTGGGACGGACGCCTTTCCTACGCGCAGCCCGATCCCAATACGCTGACCATCGACGGGAACCTGGGCGGCAAGAAAATTCACGCGCTCTGTCATCGCGAATCGATACCGAAGTTCCTGCTGACCACGCGCGGCTTTCACTGGATCAACGAGTATCCGTTCAATCGTTGATTAGCGAGTCGCTCCGAACATCACCACGATCGATTTGCCCATTCCGCGGCGCATGGTCATGCCGTCGATGATGGCGATGCCGCAGTCTTCGTAGTGCGGCGAGAGGATGTTCGCGCGGTGACCCGGCGACTCCATCCACCCTTCCACGAGCAGCTCGGTCGTGTCGAAGCCTGTGGCCAGGTTCTCGCCGGCAAAGTGGAACGTGTAGCCATTCGGCTCCAGCCACGTAAACGGCGAACGGCCGTCGGGCGACTCGTGCGCCCAATAGCCCTGATCTTCCATGTCGCGCATGCGGTCGCCGGCGGCGGCGTCGAGGCGCGCGTCTTCACGAAGCGGCGGGAGGTGATGTTCCGCGCGGTACTCGTTCATGGCCGCGACGACCGACGCTCGGGTGATATCCGAGGCGAACGCCGGTGTCGCGACCAGAAGGAGAAGGAGCAGGAGCCGTTTCATGAACGGTTATTTTGCCGCAGCCGCAAGCATTTGAGGAGTGGTGGCCGGCTGATTTACCAGTTCTGTGTATTCGAACAGCGGCGTGGAGAGGTAGCGCTCGCCGGTGTCGGGAAGGATGACCACGACGCGCTTGCCGGCGCCGAGCTCCCTGGCGATCTCGATGGCGGCCCAGCAGATCGCGCCGGACGAGATACCGACGAAGATCCCTTCCTCCTTCGACAGCCGCCGCGCGGTTGCCTGCGCGTCGTCCCACGTGACGTCGGTGACGCGGTCGACGACGTTGGCGTCGTAGATCGCCGGAATGAGTCCCGCGCCGATGCCCTGCAACTTGTGCGGGTTGTGCGTGCCGCCCTTCAGCACCTGCGATTCAACCGGCTCCACGGCGACGATGAGCGTGTCCGGCTTCTCTTTCTTGAAGACCTGACCAACTCCGGTCACCGTGCCGCCGGTGCCGACGCCCGCGACGATCGCGTCAACCTTGCCGCCGGTGTCGTCCATGATCTCCTTCGCCGTCGTCTCGCGATGGATCTTGGTGTTCGCGGGATTGTCGAACTGCTTCGACAGCCACGCGCCCTTGTTATTCGCCGCGTACTCCTCGGCAACGCGTTGCGCTTCCTTGATCCCTTTCGGACCGGGCGTGAGGATCAGTTCCGCGCCGAGCGCCTGGGCCAGCTTGCGCCGCTCGACGGACATCGTGTCGGGCATCACCAGCGTGCACTTGTAGCCTTTCGCCGCGGCCACGAACGCCAGTCCGATGCCGGTGTTGCCGCTAGTGGCTTCGACGACGGTGTCGCCCGGTTTGATTTCGCCGGCTTTCTCCGCCTCGTTCATCATCGAGATGGCCAGGCGATCTTTGACCGACGAGAGCGGGTTGAACGACTCGAGTTTGACGATGACTTCCGCCGCCCCTTCCGGAACGATGCGATTGAGGCGGACCAGCGGCGTACGTCCGATGAGCTCCGTGATGTTGTTGTAGATCTTTCCGTGCATGTTTCCTCCTAAAGCAAAAGACCCGAGCAGTACGCCCGGGTCTCATTCGATACAAAGTGGCTGTAGTTGCGCGCCTACGTTCGCTCGAACGGACCGTTGTGGCGGCGGCAACAGGTTGTGCGTTTCATGTGAGCGGTGACGCTAAAACGGTTCGTGGTGAAAGTCAAATTCACGCCGCGTTGCTCGCTTCGCCGAGGTAGCGGTAGCCGATTTTCGCGACGGCGACGATTACGGCGGCGTCAGTGCCGACCGCTTTCTGCAGCTTGCGGCGCAGGCGCGTCACGTGCGTGTCGACGGTGCGGCTGTTGAGGTTGAGGTCGACGCGATAGTTCCAGACGCGCGACAGCAGTTCGTCGCGCGGGACCACGCGCTCTTTGTTGCGGAAGAGGTACATGAGCAGGTCGAACTCTTTCGGCGAGAGCTTCAGCTTCTGATCTTTGGCCGACGCCTCGCGCGTGGAAGGGTCGAGTTTGATGAGTGTGTCTTCGCAGATGGTCTTCGTCGTCAGCGACGTCGCGTCGCTGCGGCGCATCACGGCGTCGATGCGCGCGAAGAGCTCCTGCAATCCGAACGGCTTGGTGATGTAGTCGTCCGCGCCGCCGCGCAGGCCGCGAACCTTGTCCGTTTCCTGTCCCCGCGCGGTGAGGAGCAGGACCGGGATCTTCGAAAACTTGCGGATGTGGTCGAGGACTTCGAAACCGCTCTTCTTCGGCAGCATGAGGTCGAGGAGCACGATGTCGGGCGACTCGGCGTGGAAGATCCGGATCGCTTCTTCGCCGTCGGCGGCGAGCACGGTCTCGTAGTTCTCCATGCGCAGATTGATTTCGAGGCCCTGCCGCAACCCTGCTTCGTCTTCCACGATCAGTATCTTGGTCATCGCGATTCTCCGGTGCTGTTTGTACGGCTTTCCGCGAGGGAGAGTTTCTAGAGTGTCTGCGGGGTGAGCTGCGCCAGGGATGTGGTGGTGTGCGATTGCGGCCGCGGGAAGAGCAGCCGGAACGTGGATCCGGTGCCCGGTTTCGATTCGACTTCGATGGTGCCGCCGTGCGAGGCGATGATCTGCTGCACGAGCGTGAGCCCAAGTCCGGCGCCGCGGCGGGTCTGCGTGTCGGAGAACTGCGCGCGGTAGTACGGCTCGAAGATATGCGCGAGGTCTCCGGCGTCGATCCCGATCCCTCGGTCCTTCACTTCGATGACCACCGACTCGTCGGTCTGCCGGAGAACGACGTCGATCAGTTTGTTTTCGTCGCCGGAGTATTTGATGGCGTTGTCGATCAGGTTGAGCACGGCGCGAGAGACGGCATCGCGATCCCACGACTGCTCGTCGACGGTATCGGTGATGTGCAGCTTGACGTCGAAGCCGCGGCTGCGAATCCACGATTCGTAGGTGGTGATGAGCGAGGTGAGGAGGTCGCGCGGATAGACGGGCGTGAACGCGAGCGCTTTGGCGCTGCTGTTCTGCATGCGCGCGACGTCGAGGACGTTTTCGACGAGGTGCGAGAGATGCAGAACCTCGCGGAGGATGGAGTCTTCGATTTCGAGGCGTTGCTTTTCGGGCAGGCGCGCGCCGCGCTTCAGAGTTTCCGCGCCGAGGCGGATCATTGAAAGCGGCGTACGCAACTCGTGCGAGACGTTCGCGACCAGCGCGCCGCGCAACTTCATCGTGTCGGCTTCGTGGGCAAGTCCGCGCATCGCCAGATACGCGCCGAGGCCGGTCAGCAACAGCGCGAACGCGCTGAGGACGATGCTGATCAGCCGGGCGCTTTCCCATCCCGTACTGGCGTAGCCGGTCTCGACAAATCCGCGGATGGCGTACGACGAAAGCGGAGCGGCGAGCGGCGCGATGAAGGCGTAGCCGTTGGCGGTTTTCACGGCACCGGTCGTGGTCGGATTCTGGATGACCGAAACCTGTGCTTCCTGCGTGAACCCTTGCGCATGCACGAGCGGCTGGTGCGCGAGTGCGGGCTGGACGCGGGCCAGCAACAGCGCCGGATCGTATGTGTAGCGCACGATGCCGCTCGACGAGTAGAGCTCGCGCGGCAGCGGCCCACCCGAGTGCGCTTTCCCCGGCAACTCGCTGGCGTAGATGGCGCTGGCCGGATCGGCGTCAGGAACGTAGAGCGCGGAGATGACCCAGTCGTTGTCGCGGATCCATCTCTGAAGCTCGATCGAAGACGGCGAGCGCCGCTCCAGCTTCTGCCACTCCTCGGATGCGTGAAACAGCTCGCTGCTCACCGCGGCATCGATGCGGCTGGCGCTGATCTGCGCGGCGTAGCCAGCGTACTGCATGGCCAGCGTGTCGACGCCGCGCTCGGTGCGCTCGGAAAGGATGTAGGAACGCCCGGCCAGAACACCGAGCGCGACGGTGACGATCAGGAACGGTACAAGGATCGAGGAGACGTGGTCAGGCCGGTCACCCGAACGCGGGCTCGATTTCCACTTCGCGAGGAAGTCTCGGACCATTCGTCGTCACTGTTGCGGCGCCGCTGCGTTGGTGGAGGAGATGCCGTGCGCCTGCGCCAGGTGCTGGGCCACCATCTTGTCGATCTGCGCCTTCGTGTACGGCTCGAGACGAACGTCGACCTTTTTCAAGATCCCCTGACGCAGAACGATGATCCAGAGGACGCCGGTCTCTTTCGCGCTGTAAAGGATTTGTTTGAAGTCTTTGATGCCTGCCCTGACTGTCGGATGACCGTTGACCGACATGAGCCGGTCGCCGACCCTGAGGTCGGCACGCGCGGCAGGGCCTTCATCGATCACGGTCTCGACGATGATGCCCGGCTCGAGCTCCTTGATCTTCACGCCGAGGTAGCGGCGGCCGCTGGACAGCTCGCGGATGGCCTTCTCGCATTCACTGGCCGGGGCGGTGCACATCTTCCGCTCTTCGGCGTGAGCCGTGGAGATGAAAAGAAGCGCTGCAAGAAGGAGATGGGAAAGTCGGACGATCATTTTCTGGGAGCGAGGTCCTTGGCCGGCGCTCAATCTAGTCTGCTATGGCCGGGGACTTGATTACAAATCAGAAAATGTAGAATGAATTCCCTGTAATACAAGAGGTTAGCTGGATTTCTCTCATCGGAAGAAGAGCGCGCCGAACGCCGCCGTGACGTGAAAGTCGGGCGGCGTTTTCATCGCCGGCTGCCACGCGGAAAAGTCGTCGCCATGCGTGGCGCTGCGATCGATGCGGAAGAAGTTCGCGCGCCATTCGTCGCCGGCTTTCGGATGTTTTTTCAGCGATGCGAATGGGATGCGGATGACGGTCTGGACGCGCCTTCCGTCGTCGCGGCGCAGTGCAGCGAAAAGGCCCTCAGACGTCCACGCCAGGTCGGTTTTCATCGTCGCGCGGACGCCGTCGGGCGAGTCGATGCGAGCATCGAACGTCGTGCCGAGCGGGTTGACCTCGATCTCGAAGTACGGGGTCAGGCCTTCGGGAGCGATGAAGATTTCGACGACGTCTTCCTGCCACAGCGGCTCGTCATGATCGAGATACGTGGCCACGATCTCGTCGTCCTCGCTGTCGAAGACGACGGTGAAAACGTCGTCTTCGTAGTACGCAGCCACGGTCGTCCTCAGCCGCGGCGCACCGGCGTCCGTGGATCGCGTCAAGGAGATCGGAACGCAACCATTTGGAATCGTCCACGGCTCTTCGATCGAGAACTCCGCCCTCGGAACATCGAGCACTGAGACCGGCATCGCCCGAATGATACGGTGCGGCGGCGCGGCATCGCGCATGCAAAGCCGCAGAGGCCCGACATGATGGTGGATCTGGAACTGGATGACCTGAAGCGCGAGTTTCTCGCCGAGGCGGACGAGAAGGTGCGCGAGATTCAGGCGAAGCTGGACGGCGAACAAACGCCGGAAGCATTACAACGATTGACATACCTCGCCCATCAGCTCAAAGGCTCCGGCGGGAGCTACGGTTTCCAGCGCATCTCAACCGACGCCGCGGAGCTGGAGTCCGCCGTCGAGTTGCTGTCGGCGGAAGGAACACGTCCCGGCATCGACGACCGCATCCAGCAGCACGCGTTCAACCTGCGCGCGGAAGTAGACAAGCGGATGCGCGAGTTCGCGGTCACGGTGACGACGTAGGCGCGGGCAACGTTACCAACTCTGACGCTGCACCTTGCGAAAGCACAGACAAGAGTGTCTGTGCCACACCGGCGCCGCCGGTAGGGCTTGTAAATCAATGGCGGAGCCATGTGGCACAGACACTCTTGTCTGTGCTGGTGAGACTCGCGACGACTGAGAAGATCAACGCGTACTTGATTACGCCGCGTCCGTCCCCTTCGCTCGCGCCGCCCGCGACGGCTCCGCGGCCTGCACCTGGTTGCGGCCGTTTTTCTTGGCGCGATACAGCGCTTTGTCCGCCGCCACGATCAGCTCCTTCGCCGAATGGATGCGGGCGTGCGGCACGGTAGCCACGCCGATGCTGACGGTGGCCGGGATCGCGCCGGCGTTCGTCTGCACCGGCGCTGCTTCGATGCTTGCGCGGATCTGTTCGGCGAAGGTGAGCGCATCTTCGAGCATCGTCTCCGGCAGCATGAGGGCGAATTCTTCGCCGCCGTAGCGCGCAGCTAAATCGGTGGTGCGGATCGATTTCTGGAAAATCGACGAAATCGCTTTGAGCACTTCGTCCCCGATGGCATGGCCGTACGTATCGTTGACCTTCTTGAAGAAATCGAGATCGACGATGACGAACGAGAGCGGCCGCTGGTAGCGCTGCGATTCTTCGAACGCGCGCGCCAGCTCGTCCTGCAGATGGCGATGGTTGAAAAGCTTCGTAAGTCCGTCGGTGATCGAGAGCAGCTCGAGCCGGCGATTCGTTTCGAGCAACTCTTTCTGCAGGTCGACGATCCGCTTTGCGGCGCGGATGCGCGCCATCAGCTCGGGATACTGGAACGGCTTGGTGATGTAGTCGTCCGCGCCGAGATCGAGGCCTTGGATCTTGTCCTCCTGATCGTCCTCGCCGGTGAGCATGATGATGTAGCGGTTGCGCAGCTCGGGAACGGACTTGAGCTGATGGCAAAGATCGACGCCATCCATGTCGGGCAGCCGGCGATCGAGGATGGCCAGATCCCACGCAATCTGCGGGAGCTGCTCGCGGGCCTCCTCGCCCATCCCGAATTCGATGCTCTCGTACCCGCTGCGCTTGAGCAGCAGCCGCACGAGCCGGCGAATGGCCGGATCGTCATCGACGACAGCAACCTGGAAGGGCTGAGGATCGGACATTGGTTAGCCAGCCCGCAAACGTGATGCCACCCATTTACGACTGCATGCGCATCGAGATATCCAAAGCCACCACCGAATGCGTCAACGCGCCGATCGAAATGCGATCGACGCCGGTCTCGGCGATCTCCCGAACGTTGTCGATGGTGATGCCGCCGGACGCCTCGAGCGGCACGGCGCCCGCGACGTGCTCGACGATCGTCCGCATCTCGGCGGTGGTCATGTTGTCGAGAAGGATGAAATCCGGCTGCAGCGCCAGCGCTTCGTCCAGCTCGGCGCGATTGCGAACCTCCACCATGATCTTCTGCGGCATCGCCTTCGAACGAATGCGCTCGACGGCGGCGGTAATCGATCCAGCACGATCGACGTGATTGTTCTTGATGAGGAACATGTCGTACAGCCCGATCCGGTAGTTCTGTCCGCCGCCGCAACGCACCGCGTATTTGTCGAGCGCGCGCAGCCCCGGCGCGGTCTTGCGGGTGTCGTAGATGCCAGCGTTCGTTCCGCGCACGGCATCGACGTAGCGCCGCGTGGTTGTGGCAATCCCCGAGGCGCGTTGCATGAGATTGAGCGCCGTCCTCTCCCCCGCCAGCAGCGCCACCACGCTCCCGCTGACCTCGGCCACAACATCGCCCGCCGCGACCATGTCGCCATCCTTGCGCTTCGCAACGAATGCCGCGGAATGATCGATGGCCGCGAACGTCCGCTCCGCAAATGCGAGTCCGGCCAGAATCCCCGGCGCCTTCATCAGAAACCGCGCCGATCCGCGGTCGCCAGCTTCGAAGATGGCCTCGCTGGTGATGTCGGGCAGGTCCTCGTCGAGGGCGCGGCGGACGATGAGATCGATCTCACGTTGAAAATCGGCGGAAGTCATACAGGAATGCTGCCATGGGCCGCGGCGTTTTGGAAAGCTCGATCGTTGACAATTTGGGGGCGTACCGGCTTCGACGGGGACACGTCGGGGTCATGGTTGCATGCCGAGCTGATTACCTCGCAAATCTGATCAAAACTGAGTAGCTGCGAACAACAGCGAACTCGCCCTCGCGGCCTAAAAACCCGTGAGCGTCCGTCCGATGGTTGCTCACGCCGTCGGGTCCGGATGTCATTAATGTGAGCTAAGCGTTTGCGCACCGTCTCGGCGCAGACGTCGAAAACCTCAGAGGCTGGTCCACATTCGTTCCCCGCTCTCCGGGCAGAACGCGGACGAGATCTAAAAGGAGAGCTAAGCATGTAGTAGCCAGGCTTCACTGCTCTCGGACGGGGGTTCAACTCCCCCCGCCTCCACCAACGATTTTCGCGGCCTGCCGCTCTGTTGCGCGGCCGCCACGGCTGGCCGGCTTCTCCGATGAAGTTCCGTTCGTGATCGACGTCTGCCCTCGCCTCTTCGCCGAGAGCAAGTATTTATAGACGTACAGGTGGGCACTCCTTCTGCATCATGCCGCCGCCCGTCGGTAAATCACGCGCGCCGCCGTTATTGCGGTCAGAGGATTTGTGGGTCTCTCTTCCGTTAACCCACCTCAGCCCAGGAGGCACTCATGACCGCGCGCGTCATTCCATCGGCTCTGATCCTCGTAATCCTCATTCCTCTTTCCTTGCTGGCGCAGACCGATCCGGGCGTCCGTCCCGGCGCCGCCGGCGCAGGGCCGGCACTTTCCTCGGTGCTGGCCAACAACCCAACCACCATCCTCGACTTCTTCAACGACGGCAAAGGCCGTTTCCAGGAAGTCGACTCCGTCTTCGGCACGGTTCCAGGGGAGCCGGGCTTCGGACTCGGTCCTCGCTTCAACTCGCGCAGTTGCGCAGCCTGCCACGCGCAGCCGGCTATCGGAGGCAGCGCGCCGGGACACAATCCGCAGGTAGTCGACGCCGGGGCGGACGGGGCGCGCAACATCATCCCCACGTTCATTATCCCGACCGGTCCCGTGCGCGAGGCGCGCTTTCCGTTCTTCTTCACCGGCGGCGTACCTGATCTCAGCCGGCCGGACGGCAGCGTGCAGGATCTCTTCACCATCGCCAACCGCAGTGATTCCGCCGGCTGTAGCACCGTGGCCATCTCCCAGCCCGACTTCGCCAACGCTCAGGCACAGAACAACATCATCTTCCGCATCCCGACGCCGGTATTCGGCGCGGGCCTGATCGAGAACATCGAGGAGACATCCCTCCTCGACAACCTGGCGGCGCAGTCGGGCAACACGCTCGGCATCAACGGAACATTCAACCGCAACGGCAACGACGGCACGATCAGCCGTTTCGGCTGGAAGGCGCAGAACAAGTCGCTGGAGATCTTCGCCGGCGAGGCCTACAACGTGGAGATGGGCGTGAGCAATGAACTGTTCACGCAGGAACGTCCGCTGTCGACGGAGGAACAGGCCAGCGGTCTGCCGCCGATCTGCAAGCTCAACGCGACGCCGGAGGATCACACCAACTTCAACACGACGTCCATCGACACCATGAGCGACACCGTGCAGTTCGCGATGTTCATGCGCCTGCTTGCGCCGCCGGTCCCGTCAACCACCGTCCCCGGCGGCGGCACCTCGATCGTCAAGGGCAACAAGCTGTTCGAGTCCATCGGCTGCATCGTCTGCCACACCGAGCAGTTCAGCACGAACCCGTCCAGCATCACCGACAGCCTGCACAAGGCGGATCTCTTCCCCTTCAGCGATTTCGAGATCCATCACATGGGCACCACGCTGGCGGACAACGTGTCGCAGGGAACGGCCGGCGGCGACCAATTCCGCACGGCGCCGTTGTGGGGCGTGGGGCAGCGCATCTTCTTCCTCCACGACGGCCGCACCACCGATCTTCTGGCTGCCATCGCCGCGCACTCCTCAAGCGGCTCGGAGGCCACGCAGACCGTCGTCAACTTCAACGCATTGGCTTTCGCCGACAAACAAAATCTCCTCAACTTCCTCCGAAGTCTGTAGCTGCTGAACGAAGCCGCCGGCCGGCGCACGACCGGCGGCTTCGCGTCGTATCGAAGGAGAAGAGAAATGCTCGTCACCCTTTGCTGCCTCATGCTGCAGGCCATTCCGCCAAATGTCATTCTGGTCAAGGGAGCGGCGCCCGGCGCCAGCGATTCCTCGACTCCACTCCCCGAAGTGGGGGCGGTGCGCGAGCGCGCCTACCAGAACGGCTACTTCGGCTTGACGTATCCGCTGCCGGCCGATTGGACTGAGAACGTCCAGGGACCGCCGCCGTCCGACGGCGGCAGCTACGTTCTGTCGATGCTCATCCCCTCGGAAACGATCAGCGGCGCGATCAAAGGCTCCGTGCTCATTGCGGCGCAGGATCTCTTCTTCAACCACAATCCGGCCGCCAACGCGAAAGAGGTCGTCGCGTACGCGCGCGATCATCTGCCGCGATCGCAACGTGTGGAGCGCGCGCCCGCCGAGGTAAAGATCGGTGGACGAACGTTCACCCGCTTCGACTACGGCGCTCCGATCGCCGGCTTGCATTGGTCGTTGCTGGCGACGGACGTCCGATGCCACGCCGTCGAGTTCGTCTTCATGGCCCGCGATACAGCGACATTGAACGTGCTGATCGCCGGTCTGGCAACAACCAAATGGTCAAGCGAAAACAGCGTGCCGGTCTGCGTGGCCGACTACGCCGTTCCAGCCAACGTGGCGGTGCGCGTCGAGCCGCTCTTTCCGGTGCGCCGCTTCAACAGCATGCCTGTCCGGCTCATCGTCGACCCCGAGGGACACGTACGGCACGTTCACGTGATCAGCGCCTTTCCCGAGCAGACCGCGGCGATCACGCAGGCGTTGTTGCAGTGGCGATTCAAGCCGTATGTCGTCGACGGCAAGCCGAGAGAGATCGAAACAGGGCTTATGTTTGGCCCCCTAACGCCACGCACCGCGAGCCGGTAGTAAAGCGCCGATTACACCGGAACTTCAACGGTAGACCGTTCGAACAAGACCATGGCGGGAAAGGCAGCCGCGATGTACAGAAAAAATGTGATCGGCGACTCGTGCGTTCGTCTTGACGGTCATACCTTCTCCGCCAAAGGCATTCGTGGAGTCTTGCATGCGGCCGCGTAGCGCACGCGGAACAGCCAGAAAATCGTCAGGACCACGATGATGATCACCGGCACCTGCGGCAGATGCGTGGCGCGGATTTCCTTTGTGAAGATCGTGGCGCGGAGGCCGGACCGGCGCATCACGGGATCGTTGGCGGTGCCGAGGAAGAAAGAGCCGGCCGCGACGAAGAGGGCGAAGCCCATGCGCCAGAGATGACGCACCAGTCGTTGAGCGCCGGCGACGCCGCCGCGGACGAGCATGCGGATGTCGCCGGCGGCACAGAGCAGGGCGATCGTCGCAAAGACGCTGTAGCCGATGACGGACCCTTTGTCGTGTGCACGCAGCGCGAAGCTGAGAGCGGTGATTCCTGCAGCCAGTGCGACCAGCATGAAGGCGACCTCGAGTCGTCCGTTCTTTTTCGGCTTGCGCATCACGACCAGCGCCGCCGTAGCAACGAGGTAAAACGTAAGCGTCCCCGCGAAGACATTGAAGGGCTGCGATTTCCTCAGAGCGATGTAGGCGCCGCCCGATGCCATGAAGAGCATCGAGATCACGAAGATGTCGCCCGTGCGACGGTGCAGACGCGACCCTTTGCGAACGACCAGGGCGATGGAACCGGCAAGAACAGCGATCATGCCGCCGGCAATATGAACGATGAGCATCGGTGTATAAGTCATAAGAAGGTTTCCTCGATCAGATCGGTTCGCGATACCGGCGCATACGGATCGTGGCGGCGAGGCAGATCGCGGCGAAAATGAGACCGATCCATAGTCCCGGCGTGCTGAGAAAAGTACCCGGCGTCATTGCCGCCAGCGGGTCGAGATGCGGCGCACCTTTTGGCCGTACCAGAAAAGCCTTATTGAACCAGCCAGCCAGCCGATTTCCAAGAAACATGAAGAACGCCATGCTGCCGAAGGCGATCTTCGTGAAGGCGGCGATTGCCAGAAACGGCATCACCGCCCACAAGAACGTCGCGCGCTTTGCCCAACCGGATACCAGCAGCAGCCAGCAATAGACCGGCGCATGCCAGAGCGCGATGGCGACGAACGCGTACAGCAGCGCCACCGCCAGCTGAAAGAACTTTAAATTGCTGTAAAACGCCGCAAGCGCTTGCGCGTGAGCCAGCAACGCGATCGTGTAGAGGATCACTATGATGAACTGGGTGATGAGGATCAGTACGTAGGAGAACAGCGGCAATACGACCAGCGGGATTGCGGCTTTGGCAAGGACCGTCGTGCGGTCGGACACCGGCAACGATTTCCAGAAGAGAATGCTGCGGTCGCGGCGCTCGCCGTACAACGCGTCGAGGCAATAGAACACACCGACAAGAAACGCCGTCACGAGAATCAGGCCGGCCGTCATGTCGTACGGCATTTCCACGACGCCGTGCAACTTTCCGGGATCGCCCATTGCGGCGCCGATCCGGTGCGGCAGCGTAAACATGCTGATGAAAACGCCGAACAACATGATACAGGCGGTGACGACGGGAGCGGCGTAGATCGAGCGGTTCTCCCAGATTTCGCGGCGGATCGACCAGTACATCGGCCGCGTCGGCGACGAGAGTTGCGGCGCGACCTCGGAGGAATCAACCGTCGTCATTGATCGCCTCCGTGATTGCCCATGACAGCGACGAATAAATCAGCGATGCCCGGCGTGCGTAGATCGCCAAGCGTCGCGAGCTCATCGCGATTGGCCTGATCGAATAACAGAATGCTGCGGCCGAATACCTGCCGCTCGCGCATCGGCTTGAAGGCGCGGGCCGCGGCGAGATTTTCGGGACGCACCATCACCTCCACATAGCGCGACTCGAACTCCTCCATCCCGCACTCCATGACGATGCGTCCGTGGTTGATGAACATGACGTCGGTGAGGACGTCCTGAATCTCGTCGACCTGATGCGTAGTCACAATGATCGTGCGGCTGCGGTCGAAGTAATCGTTCAGTAATGAGTCGTAGAACTGTTTGCGGTAAAGGATGTCCAGACCAAGCGTCGGTTCGTCCAGCACCAGCAATCTCGCGTCGATGGCCATGACCAGGGCGAGATGGAGTTGCGTGACCATCCCTTTCGACAATTCGCGGACCTTGCTGTTGCGCTTGATGTTCGTCTTCGCGAGAAAACCTTCGGCTTTCGTTCGATCGAACCGCGGATGGACGCCGTCCACGTAATCGAGCGCCTGCGATACGCGCATCCCGCGCGGCATTACGGCAACGTCCGCGATGAAGGAGACGTCGCGCATGAGTTGATCGCGCTCGCTCCAGGGATCGCGTCCGAGAACTTTCAGTTCACCTTCGTACGGGGTCAGGCCGAGAATCGCGTGAAGCGCCGTGCTTTTTCCGGCGCCGTTCGGACCGATGATGCCGAGGATGCGCCCCTCTTCGACGCGAAGATCGACGCCGTCCAGCGCAATGGTTGCGCCGAACGCTTTGCGGAGGCCGCGTGCTTCTATGCAGGCCATATCAGCGTTCCTCCTTCTTGCCGCCGTCCAGCAACTCTTCGGGCGTGAGGCCGAGCCGGCGGATCGTTGCGTGAACGCGCGGCCAATGCTCGGCCAGAAACTTTTCGCGCTCGGCCTTCATCAGCAACTCGCGCGCTCCCACATTGATGTACATCCCTCGGCCGCGCTTCTTCTCGACGAGCTGTTCGTCGACCAGTTCCTGGTAAGCCTTCAGGACCGTGATCGGATTGAGGCGATATTCGGCCGCGACGTTGCGTACCGAGGGGAGCGGATCGCCTTCGTTGAGAACCCCGTCGAGGATCAGCGCAACGACACGATCGCGAAGCTGGCGGTAGATAGGCTGGCTGTCGTTCCATTCACGTTCCATTCTGAGAGCGCTCGGATGAGGTGATGTAGTTAACTACAACACCTAATCAGGATGCAAGAGATTTTTTGGGATGGAGAGGAAGGGGGATCCGATCTAGGAGGATCAGAGGTGTTCTTCGGACCGCGCAGGTCGATCGATGTCGTCGAGAAGCGCTTCGATCGTGAGGTCTGCGAAGATTTCCCGGCGTTCCTGCGTGTAGTCGCCGTAGCCCGGGTCGTACTGCATCATGAATCGCATCGCACCCGCGGCGCCCAGAGCTTCCGTCAAAGCCTTCCAGCCTTCCATTCGAATCTGGTAGAGCGACATGGACGAGCTCATTGACGATCTCCGGTCGTTTCGTTTGCTGCCTGCTCCGGCGTCAGTACGGCGATGCGAACCTTCTGAGCGTGCCGTGCGGCCAGCTTCAGGAGCCGGTCGTCGGTGGTGACGAACCATCGTGCCGTTGAAGCTTCCGCGAATGCAAGATGCAGCGCATCGAGAGGGCCAAATCCGAGAGCCGCCAACGCGCGCGCATGATCGGCGATTGCGCTGGTTGATGTTACGGACACCGTCGCGGCTTCGAGCCACAGCCGGGTCGCGAGGCGACGATCTTCACGCGGATTGCGCTCGTTCTCGAAGTCATGCGCCGGTGATCGCACAAGTTCCAGTGAGCCACGATGAACTGACTCGAAAATCGCAACTACGGCTTCGGCTTCTCTTCGGACTCTCACGTCCGTCGCGTCGTCGAACGGACGCTTGAAACAGCAGATATCGAGGTACGCGATCGCCGTCACGCGGTCATCGTACTACCGGCGATAAGCGACCGGCTCGTGGCCAGGACGGTGGGCTGATGCAATCGCAATCGAAACCACACGCACCGCCGTCGCGCCGGAACGCTGGCGTCACGCGCGATCGGCGCTCTCTACGCGGCGGCGCAGAGCGCGCGAATGGATTCGAGCGCCGTCGCCACCTGCCGCTCGCGTTTCTCGATCTTGCGGCAACGTCCGATGACGTCTTCGATCAGCGCCCAAGTCACGTTCGACGGCTGGTAGCGGTCGGGCGACGACGCGGACACGTGGCGGCCGAGGGCGCCGAGGGCGGTATGGAACGGGAGAGGGGTTGCGGGCGCGCCGTGCGAGAGCGCGTCGACGTAGCGCGCCACCAGCAGGCCGACTGCGGACGACTCCACGTAACCTTCCACGCCGGTGATCTGGCCCGCGAAGAACATGCGGTCATCCTTCTTCGCCTGAAACGTCGCGCGCAGGTGCCGCGGACCGTTGATGAAGGTGTTGCGGTGCATCGAGCCGAAGCGCGCGAAGACGGCGTTTTCGAGGCCCGGAATCATCCCGATGACGCGCTTCTGCTCCGGCACTTTCATCTTGGTCTGGAAGCCGACGATGTTGAAGTAATCGTCGGAGAGATCTTCCTTGCGAAGCTGGACGACCGCGTGCGGCCGCTCGCCGGTGACCGGATGTTCGAGTCCGACCGGTTTCATCGGACCGAAGCGGAGCGTGTCAATGCCGCGCGACGCGATCTCTTCGACCGGCAGGCATCCTTCGAAGTGCGCGGCCTTCTCGAAATCGTGCGGCGCGAAAATCTCCGCGGACAGCAGCGCGGCCACGAACTCTTCGTACTGATGCCCGGTCATCGCCGCGTTCAGGTAGTCGGTAGCGGACCCTTTGCCGTAGCGCGATTTCCAGTACAGCTTCGACATGTCCAGCGAGTCGGCGGCGAGGATCGGCGCGATGGCGTCGTAAAAATACAGACCATCGCGGCCGAGAAAGTCATTGATGGAATCGAAGAGCGGCTGTGACGTCAGCGGGCCGGTAGCGACGACGAGGAAGTCGTAGTCGCCGCGGTCGAGCGACGTGACCTCATCGCGATGCAGCGTGATGTTCGCCTGCTCGCCGATCGCCGAGGTCACAGCCGCCGAGAAACGATCGCGATCGACCGCGAATGCGTCCCCCGCCGGCACCCTGGCGTCGGTGCCGCAACGGATAATCAGCGAGTCGAGCATCGCCATCTCCGCTTTCAGCAAGCCGACCGCGTTCGTAATCGCCGACGATCGAAAGGAGTTCGAGCAGACCAGCTCCGCAAGGTTCGACGTCTGATGCGCCGCGGTGGGCTTCACCGGCCGCATTTCGAAGAGATCGACGTAATGTCCGCGCCGGGCCAGGCCGAATGCGCATTCGGATCCGGCCAGGCCGGCGCCGATGATTTTGATGCGAGCCACGACCTAATTCGACGGTTCGTTCGACGAGAACACCGTCCCGCCATCGACGCGAATCTCGCCGAACTTCTGTTCGAAGATGGAGATGTTCTGCGCCAGCGCCTCGAGGAGTTGCTTGGCGTGCAGCGGCGTCATGATCACGCGGCTGTAGACCTTCACGTCCTGCCGCCCCGGAACGATGCGCCCGAGGTCGATCACGAACTCGGAAGGCGAATGAATGATGTTCGCAAAATTGATGTACTCCCCCTGCGCGACGTTGTCGTCCAGGGTGATGCGGATTGTGGGCTGTACTTGCTCGTCCATGGCGCGGGGATACCGCAGTGCGGAGGGTGAAATTCCCCGATGTCAGAGCCGCTGCCCAGAATCGGGTAGGGATTTCCGGCCCCCGGTCACTCCTATTACTGACATCATTAAAACTCAGCTCAAGGGAGGTCGTCATGCAGAGGTCCCGTTATCGGGCTTTTGACAGATTCCTGGTCCCGCTTCTCGTCGCATTGATTGCCGGCTGCGCCACCCAGCCCGTGAAACAGAGCTGGGTGGTGGACTACAAGTACGTCAATTTCGACCCATTCCCCGGGATGAACGTCCAGGGACGAAACGTCCCGCTCACGCAAGCGGACATCAACGGCCGCGTGATCTGGAACCTCTGGTCGGGCGACAACGCCGGGTTCTGGAACTGGCTTTCGCAATACGGCTACGGCACCGGCGACCTGCTGAAAATGGTCGCGTCGCCGCGGAACCGTCGATTTCAGACTTACGGCGTCTTCAACCAGCCGGGGTTCATGCGGCCGGCGCAGCCTGACGAGTACGGCCTGTTCATCGACGTCCCGCGTGAGGCTGGTTCGAAGTACGACATCGACAAGCGGCTCGATCTTCCCACCTACGGCATGTCCAGCGGTGTCATGGGCC
>JBAVBF010000563.1:0-1928 GCA_049586115.1 Thermoanaerobaculia bacterium
GTCCAGTCGAAGCCGCCTTCGTAACTCCATGAGGATTCGGGCTTGAGGTTGGGATTTCCAACGGTGGTGGGGTCGGAGTAGTAAAGGTCGAGGTAGGTGGGCTGGCGATAGCCGTGGCCCACGGAAGCTCGCACACGCAAAGTGCTGGTGAGCGTGTAGGCCGCAGCAATTGAGGGCGAGAAGACGGCGTCTCCGCCGGAGAAGATCTGTTCGCGGGCTCCAATGGAGAGTGAGAAGCGCTTGAGCGAACGCAGAGAGAGATTGGCATAGCCTGCTCCCTGATTGCGCGCGTGGACGCCGAGGTTGGTGCTATGAATGCTGTCGCCGTTAGCCTCGAGGCCGTAGGAGAGGGTGGTGTTGCTGCCGATGGTATCGGCACGTCGCAGCGCGGACTGCCACGCGGTAGTGACGTGGTTGTTGCGGTAGTAGTTAGGGCGATCGATGAGGAGTACGAAGAGGTCGGTGTGCTTGCGGTAGGCGAAGCTGCCGGACGTTCGCGACCCGAGTTGTTGCTGAATGGCGGCGAACCAGCCCTTCGTTCTCTCCCACGAGTTGTAAGGGCCGTAGAACTGGTTAGCTCCGTATGGCCGGTCGCTTGTAGCGAGGAGGATGTCTGTGGTACCGAAGGGAAGCACACTGAGCCAGATCTCGGAGGCGAGCGCGTTGCTCGAGTAGTTGCGATCGGGCATGAAGCCGTCCGAGGTGTCGCGACTGGCGGTGAGCTGTTCCGAGACAAGCTTTGTGCTGAAGTCGGCGCGGAGATGGCTTTCGAGCGAGCCGTAGTTCCCTGCTCCGACTTTAGCGATCAGACTGAAGCGAGGGCCGATTGCGGGGCGCTGGGTGATGAAGTTGACGGCTCCACCAATGGCATCGGAGCCATAAAAGGTGGATCCGGAGCCGTGAAGGACCTCGATACGCGCGAGGGCGTCTTGCGGCACGGGAATATCGAGGTTCAGATGTCCGGTCTCGGGATCGTTGATACGGAGGCCGTTGAGGAGAATGAGCGACTGCTCGAAGGTGGTGCCCCGGATAGAGAGGTCGGCCTGCACTCCGGAGGGAGCGCGAGACTGGAGGTTGAGCGAGGTGTCCTGACGGAGGTAGTCGGTGAAGTTGTTGTAGAGGAGTGGGGTTTCGCGCGTGTCGAAGGTCACGACGGAACGGTTGGACTCGGAGAGTGGAACAGGAGGGATGGTGGTGGTGACAGTTACGCTCTCATGGACCGGCGGGGGCACCTGCTGCGCCACGGTGATGGTGCAGGATAAGGCGAGGAGCGACGCGACACGAAAGAAGAACACATAACGATGATCCGATAGTCAGGATTTCTTGCGTGGATAGTTTTGTTCGAATGTAAGTAGTTGATTGAATCAACTAAAATGAGCCACCATGCGCATCGAATCGTTTTTGCATCAAAGCCCTGTCTTTCAGACTGGCCGAATAGCTCGCCGGATAGAGTCCTCCCTGAATGCTGTTTTGCGGCAGGAGGGGCTGACCTTCTCCGAGTCCCTGATGCTGGCGGCGATCTTTCTCGAGAAGGAGCGCGTTCGCCCATCCACGCTGGCGGCCGCCTTCGAGACGACGCGAGGGAATGTGAGCCACACGATCTCGTCGCTGGAGGCCAAGCGGCTGGTGCGCCGCCGTATTGATCTGGAGGATGCTCGCGGCTTTCTGCTGGAACTGGAGCCGGCGGGCAAGCGCAGGGCGGCGCGGGTCGCAGGGATTCTGGATCGGATGCAGACACAGCTCGAAAAAGAGATAGGCGCGGCGAAGCTTGAAACAATGCTGCGCCAGATGAACGCGGTCGAGCAGCTCTGTTCGCGGCTCACTCCGGGATGATCTTGACGAAGATCCCATTGGGGAGAGTAGTGCCGCCGAGGATATGAACGACGCCGTCGCGGGTAAAGCCGCGAAGCATGGCAGCTGGCTTAGGT
>JBAVBF010000564.1:0-5521 GCA_049586115.1 Thermoanaerobaculia bacterium
ATCTTCAACCTCACCGTCAATTTCAAACTGAACTAAAAACGTCCGGCCTGCGCTGACGTCATTGGAGGGAACTGCATCATGGATATGAGTCTCGGAGCGTTGTGGGTTTCTATGTCGACGGCGGCAAAGGGCATCGTGATCGTGATGATCATCATGTCGATCTACTCGATCTGGGTCATGATCGAGCGCTTCATCACGTTCCAGGCGGCCAAGAATCAGTCGCTCAAACTGCTCGGCGCGCTCTCGAACGTGCTGACCAAGGGCGACTACCAGCAGGCCATCGACATCACCAAGAAGTACAAGCAGTCACACCTGGCCAAGGTCATCTCGGCCGGTCTGCTCGAGTTTGAAGCGGCCCGCCGCGACAAACGCTACAGCGATCCGGAAGTCGCGGTCGAGGCAGCGCGCCAGGGTATGGACCGCACCGCCATGATCACCGTCGCAGAGCTGAAAGAGAACCTCGGCGTTCTCGCGACCATCGGCGCCACCGCGCCGTTCGTCGGTCTCTTCGGCACCGTCATCGGCATCATGCACGCCTTCGGCAAGATGGCCACCTCGGGCGGCGGTATCGCCTCCGTGTCGGCCGGTATCGCCGAAGCACTTCTGACGACAGCCTTCGGCCTCTTCGTCGCCATCCCCGCGGTCTGGGCGTACAACTACTTCCAGAACCGCGTCGACCGCTTCACGGTCGAGATGTCGAACTCCGGCTCGGAAATGTCCATCTACTTGCTGAAGGAAGCCGGAACGCATGGCAACTCATCGGTGGCATAGCTCCGTCGGGAAGTTCACCGCTGCGTCGCTGACATCGGACATCAACGTCACGCCGCTGGTGGACGTCTGCCTCGTGCTCCTCATCATCTTCATGGTCGTCACGCCCATGCTGCAGAAAGGCGTGCCGGTCAACCTTCCGGTGACGGAAGAGCCCGAGAAGACTCCCGACACGGACAAGCAGCTCCAGATCTCCGTCAAGTCCGACGGCACTGTTTACCTCGGATCGTTGCCGGTGCTCAAAGAGCAGATGCAGAGCGAGCTCCAGAAGATCCACGACCGCACGCCCGACCGGGAGATTGCCGTCAAGGGCGACAAACTCTCGAAGTACGGCGCGGTGCTCGAGGCGCTCAAAGCCTGCCGCGAGGTCGGCTTCAACAACGTCGGACTGATCGCACAACCTAAGAAGGGTCCGGGACAGGGGTAGTCAACTATGCAGGTAGGTGGCAGCGGAACAATCAAATCGGACATCAACGTCACGCCGCTCGTCGACGTCGTGTTGGTGCTCCTCATCATCTTCATGGTCATCACGCCGGTCGTGCAGATGGGCTACCTTGTGCGCGTTCCGCCCAAGGCGCCGGCGGGCCTTCCTCCGTCCGCGGTCAACGACCAGATCATCCTGCGTCTCATGCCGGACAACCACATGTTCATCAACAAGGATGAAGTTGCGCCGGGCGACTTCGCGGTCCGGATCCACGACATCATGCACGGCAACCAGTCGAAGATGGTCTTCTTCCAGGGCTCGCCCGACGTCGACTACGACTCCACGATCAAGTTCCTGGACATGGCCCGCGCCAGCGGCGCGAAGAACATCGGCATCATCGTCGAAGCGGCGCAGTAGCAAACGGACATCAAAGCAACTCGCAAAGCGGCGGCCTCCGGGCCGCCGTTTTGTTGTCATCCTGAGCCGCCGGAGGACGGTCGAAGGACCCCCTCAGCGCTTGCATCGTGATTTACCGCCGCCCTACCTTGGTTATCAGCTGGGGGTCCTTCGACCGTCCTGCGCCGATCGCGCCTCGCGCTGATCGGCTCCGGCGGCTCAGGATGACAGGTACACGGAGGACGCATCGATACAAAGCAATCCGGCAGCTTCGCGCAGATCGTCGCCGCGCTCAGCCTCTTCGTGGCGCTCTACCTTGCCACCTTCTTCGCGGGCCGGTTCGCGTCGCACGCGATCGGCGCGTTTTTCAACCAATGGGTGGCGCTGATCAGCGTCGTGACGGCGACGTTCGGAACGATCGCCATCGTCGAGCATGGCGCGTGGGACCTCGGCATCTTCGTTCCTCCGCGATTCGCGACGCGCGAGTTTCTCCTCGGATGCGGATTCGCAATCGTGCTCATCGGCGCCGCGGACGGATTGGTCCTGCTCACCACGCGCCTGCACCACGTAGCCGGCAACGGTTTTCCGTGGATCGAGCTAGTCGCGGTCTACCTGCCCGCGGTTTTTCACGAAGAGCTGCTCTTCCGTGGCTATCCGTTTCAAAAAATCTGGGAATCGCATCGCGCGGCTGCGATCCTCTTCTCATCGATCGTCTTCGCCGCGCTGCACGCCGGCAACAACGCCTTCTCGATCCTGGCGATGGCGAATCTCTTCTTCGCCGGCATCCTGCTCGCGTTGGCGTATGCGCGCTACGAGCGGCGCTGGTTTCCGATCGGCATCCATCTCGCCTGGAATCTCTTCTCCGGCCCGATCCTCGGCTACAACGTCAGCGGCTACGAGTCGAGCGAAAGCGTCCTGCGCACCGTCGGCCGAGGGTCGCCCTGGCTCACCGGCGGCTACTTCGGCATCGAAGGCAGCGTCTGGATCGTGATCGTGGAACTTGCCGGGATCGCTCTGCTGTTACGACGGCGGCGGACATCTATAATCGCGCCGCCACCGTCCTGAAATGCAATCAACTGGAGGATTTCAATGCATCTCCGCACGTTCGCGGCCGTCATGACCGCGCTCCTCATCACTGCCGCCGCCGTTGGCGCGCCGATCGAATATCCGAAAACGAAGAAGGTGGAGCAGGTCGACGACTACCACGGCACCAAAGTCGCCGATCCCTATCGCTGGCTCGAGACCGACGTCCGCACCTCCAAGGACGTCGCCGACTGGGTCGCCGCGGAGAACAAGATCACTTTCGACTACCTCGGCACCATTCCCGAGCGCGAGCCGATCCGCAAGCAGCTCACCACGCTGTGGAACTACGAAAAGTATTCGACGCCGTACAAGCGCGGCGGGCGCTACTTCTTCTCCAAGAACAACGGACTGCAGAATCAGTTCGTCGTCTACACGGTCGACAAATGGGGCGACACGCCGCGCGTTCTGCTCGATCCGAACAGCTGGTCGAAAGACGGTACCGTCGCGCTGGGCGGCGTCGCCGTCAGCGATGACGCGAAGTACGTTGCGTACGCGGTCGCCGAAGCCGGCTCCGACTGGCAGACGATCCGGGTCGCCGAGGTCGCGGACGGCAAGCAGCTTTCCGACGAGTTGCAGTGGGTCAAGTTCTCCGGAATCTCGTGGACCAAAGACGACAAGGGATTTTTCTACTCGCGCTTTCCGGCAGTCGACGCGGCGAAGTCGTTTCAAAGTCTGAACCGCAATCAAAAGGTTTACTACCACCGTCTCGGCACGCCGCAGTCGGATGACCCGGTCGTCTATTACGACCCGTCGCAGCCGGAGTGGAATCACGGCGCGGATGTCTCCGAGGATGGCCGGTATCTCATCATTGCGACGACGCAGGGAACGGCGAACAGGAACCAGGTTCACGTGCGCGATCTGCAGGATCCGTATGCGATGCCGGTCACCGTCGTCGGCAAGATCGAGAACGACTACACCTTCGTCGGCAACGATGGTCCGGTCCTCTACTTCCGCACCGATCTCAACGCGCAGAAGGGCCGCCTCATCGCCATCGACCTCCGCAACCCGGCGCGCGAGAACTGGAAAGAGATCCTGCCGGAGAGCGACGCCACGCTGCAGGGCGTCGCCTACACCGGCCATCGTTTCGTCGCCAATTACCTGCGCGATGCCCACAGCGAAATCCGCCTGTTCGACACCGCCGGCAAGCTCGTTCGCACCGTGGAGCTGGACGGAATCGGCAGCGCGGGCGGCTTCGGCGGACGCTCCGACGACACCGAAACTTTCTATTCGTTCTCCAGCTTCGCCACGCCGCCGAGCGTCTACCGCTACGACATCGCCACGGGAGAAAAGCAGCTCGTCTTCCGCGCCAAAGTGGCGATGAACCCTGCCGACTACGAGGTCAAACAGGTCTTCTACACGTCGAAGGACGGCACCAAGGTGCCGATGTTCCTCTCGTACAGGAAAGGCCTCAAGCTCGACGGAAACAATCCGACGCTCCTCTACGCCTACGGCGGATTCGACATCTCGCTGACGCCTTCGTTTTCGATCTCGCGGCTGACGTGGATGAACATGGGCGGCGTTTACGCGGTGGCCAACCTCCGCGGCGGCGGCGAGTACGGCGAGGCGTGGCATGAAGCGGGGACGAAACTGCACAAGCAGAACGTCTTCGACGATTTCATCGCCGCCGCCGAGTACCTCATCAAGAACAACTACACGAAGACGTCGCGCCTTGCGGTGCAGGGTGGCAGCAACGGCGGCCTGCTGATCGGCGCCGTCGAAACGCAGCGCCCCGATCTCTTCGGCGCCACGCTGCCCGCCGTCGGGGTCATGGACATGCTCCGCTTCAACCAGTTCACCGCCGGCCGCTACTGGGTGGACGACTACGGTTCGTCCGCGAACGCCGACGAGTTCAAGGCGCTCTACGCCTACTCGCCGTACCACAACATCAAGCCGGGCACGAAGTACCCGGCCACGTTCATCACCACCGCCGACACCGACGACCGCGTCGTGCCGGGACACAGTTTCAAGTTCGCCGCCGCGATTCAGGAAGCGCAGGCCGGTCCCGCGCCGGTGCTGATCCGCATCGAGACGCGCGCCGGACACGGTGGCGGCAAGCCGACCGCGAAGGTGATCGAGGAAACCACCGACGAGATGGCCTTCCTCGTGAAGAACCTCGGCATGAAGTTACCGAAGACGTTTTGACACCGTCATCCTGAGCCGCCGAAGGACGGTCGAAGGACCCCAAGCAGATCGCCGCGGAGGGTTGGTCGGCGGTTTCATCGGGGAGGTCCTTCGACCGCGCTTCGCCGGCTCAGGATGACAAATGAAAAGGAACCCAACCCATGAAAGACATCGTCATTCTCGACGGCGCGCGTACGCCGATGGCCGAATACAACGGCTCGTTCAGCGACATCACCGCCATCGATCTCGCCGTTTTCGCGGCGAAGGAAGCACTTTCGCGCAGCGGCGTCGCGCCTGAAGAAATCAACCACGTCATCGTCGGCAACGCTCTGCAGACCTCGGGCGACGCCATCTACGGCGCGCGTCACGTCGGACTGAAAGCGGGCGTTCCGAAAGAAGTTCCCGCGCTGACGCTGAACCGCCTCTGCGGCTCCGGCATCCAGTCGATCATCAGCGCCGCCGAGCAGATTCACCTCGACGAAGCGACCACCGTCCTCGCCGGCGGCATGGAGAACATGTCGCAGGCGCCGCACGTGATTCGCGGCGCGCGGAAGGGATTGAAACTCGGACAGGGCGCGCTCGAAGACTCGCTGATGGTCGCACTCCTCGACAGCTACAGCGGCCTGTACATGGCCCAGACCTCGGACAACCTCGCGCGCAAGTACGACATCTCGCGCGAGGAGCAGGACACGTTTGCGATGCGCAGCCAGAAATGCGCCGCCGACGCGA
>JBAVBF010000565.1:0-1884 GCA_049586115.1 Thermoanaerobaculia bacterium
CCCCGACGCCGTGACGCAGCTGCGCGAAATCCGCCGCACCCCCACCGACGGACGCCTCACCGTCATCAGCGCCTGCGATCCCCTCAACCTCATCGGCATCCTCACCACCACCGACCGCATCCGCGCCATCGGCGGAACGAGAATCGCCTACCGCGACGGCATCCCCGTCGCGGTGATGGAAGGCGACTTCCTCCGTCCGTTCGATCAACCGGATATCGAAGCCGCGGCTGCGCTAGCGGGACGACGCGTTCCAGTCGCAGCAGGATTCGTTGGTCGCACCGCATAAAGCGATCCGCAGATTACGCAGATGGACGCAGATACAAACGACGACATCCCCTTCTCCGAGCGCGTCCGCATTGCGGCGGAGCTGCTCGAATCGCTTGACGCCGATCGCACGCAGCTGACGCAGGTCAGCGAGGAGGAGCGGCGGCGGCTGTTGCATGCGACGCGTCGCGTGGCGGAGCCGGATCATCATGCGCGGCGGAAGCTGGTGAAGGCGGGGCGGAAGGCGCGCAAAGCGGCCAAGCTGCAGCAGGATGATCAGGTGTTGAACTCGGCCGGCATCCGCGAGTTGCGGCGGAAGCCGGTGTTCACGACACCGAATGCGTATCGGTCGCCGGAGGCTGACGAGCCGCGGGGGACTTCCGAGTCGCAACATTGCTATGTCTGCAAGCGGCACTACGACGTCGTCCATTTTTTCTACGACCAGCTTTGCCCTTCGTGTGCGGAGTTGAATTTCTTCAAGCGCACGGAGTCGGCCGACCTGCGCGGACGCGTAGCGCTGCTGACCGGCGGGCGCGTCAAGATCGGCTATCAGGCGGGACTGAAATTGCTGCGCGCCGGCGCGCGGCTCATCGTCACCACGCGGTTCCCGCGGGACTCGGCGGCGCGTTATGCACGCGAGGACGACTTCGCCGACTGGTCCGACCGTCTGGAGATTTTCGGACTCGATCTCCGCCACACGCCGAGCGTCGAAGCGTTCTGCCGCGAGATGCTGACCACGCGCGACCGGCTCGATTTCATCATCAACAATGCCTGCCAGACCGTGCGCCGTCCGCCGGCGTTTTACGAGCACATGATGGAATCGGAGACAGCTTCACTCCACACGCTCTCCGAGGTTGAGCGCAAACTTCTCGGCGCGTTCGAAGGATTGCGTGGATATCAGATGCTGCCCGAAGCGTCATCCACGATTGCGCCGATCGAAGGGTTGACACATTCCGCGCAGCTCTCGCAGGTTCCTCTGCTGCCGGAGGACCGGCACGATCGCGATCTGTTTCCAGAAGGCCGGCTCGATCAGGATCTGCAGCAGGTCGATCTGCGCGGACGCAATTCGTGGCGGCTGTTACTGGCCGAGGTGTCGTCGGTCGAGTTGCTGGAAGTGCAGTTGGTCAATGCCGTCGCGCCGTTCGTCATCAACGCGCGCTTGAAACCGTTGATGCTGCGGACTGCGAATCGCGACAAGCACATCGTCAACGTGTCGGCGGTCGAAGGCCAGTTCTATCGCAACCAGAAGACGACGCGGCATCCGCACACGAACATGGCCAAGGCCGCGCTGAACATGATGACGCGCACCTCGGCTGCCGACTATCACGCCGACGGCATCCACATGAACAGCGTCGACACGGGATGGGTGACGGACGAAGATCCGGCCGCGCTGGCGGAGCGCAAGACCTCGGTGCATCGCTTTCATCCGCCGCTCGACATCGTCGACGGCGCCGCGCGCATCGTCGATCCGATCATCGCCGGCATCAACAGCGGCGTGCACATATGGGGACAGTTTCTGAAGGATTACAAACCGACGGATTGGTAGGTAACTGTCATCCTGAGCCGCCGAAGGACGGTCGAAGGACCCCCTCAGTACTTGCATCGTGAAGCCGCCGCCCC
>JBAVBF010000566.1:0-1854 GCA_049586115.1 Thermoanaerobaculia bacterium
ATCAGACGCCGCCCGCCGCGCGCCAGCCGCCGCGCCAGGATGCAACCGCGCAGCTCGCCGATCAACTTCGTCGGAATCGTCCACGGATGCGTGAGGTGATAGCGCGTGATGACGTTACGCCGCAGACGGCGCAGCGCGTATCGAACGAGCGGCCGGCGATGATGGATGGCGAAGTAGTAGTCGCCGCTCGAATGCGCGGGCGACGGGCTGCTGCGGTGGTCGCCATACGATCGCAATCCGCCCGTGCTCAACTTCAAATGCCGCAGTCCTGCCTCGGGAGAAAACCAGATCGTGCCGCCCGCGGCGGCGAGGCGCAACGCGAAGTCGGTTTCGAATCGATACGCGACGCCGGTGTAGTTCTCGTCGAAACCGCCGGCCTCGACGGCGTGCTCGCGCTTCACGGAAAGGTTTCCCGCCATCACATTCGTCACGAACCGGCCGGTGTCGTGATTGAAGTGAAACTCGAGATCATCTGCAGGCTGCGTGTGATGCTGCGGCGTTTCGCCTGGCTGCAGAATCTGCCCGACCACGGCCCGGATCGCCTCGTCCGCGTGCGCACGCTCGTGCGCGGCGATGAGTCCTGCCGCCGGCTCGACATCGTCGTCGAGGAACAGCACCACAGGCGTCGTCGCGGCAAGCAGCGCGACATTCATCGCGTGCGGAATGGACGGCTTCTCCAGACGAATGAGCTGAATGCGCCCCTCGCGATGCCACGCCGCAAGCGCTTTGTTTTCCTCGGCGCTCTGATCGACGACGATGATCGCCTCCGGCGGCGGATCGAGCTCGAAGAGCCTTCGAACAGTCTCCGCCACGATCGCCCCGCGGTTGTACGTCGGGATCGCCACCGTGATCATTTCGTCCCTCGGCTCGCATACGCCAGCGCCGCCCTTACCCCTTCGACGCCGCGCGCGAACGTCCACGTATCGATGATCTCGCGCGATCGCTGCGCCATTCGTTGCCGCAGCGCCGGATCGTCGATCAGTTTCGCCATCGATTCGGCGAGGGATGAGGCATCGCCGGCCGGATAGACGAATGCGTTCTCCCCTTCGAGCACGATGTCGCCGGTCGATCCGCAGCGGTCCGTCACGATCACCGGCAGTCCGCACGCCATCGCCTCGTTGATTACCGCGCCGCGCGGTTCGTACGTCGACGGCAACACGAAGACGTCCGACATCCCGTAGTACTTCGGCAGCTCGCTCTGATTCACGAAACCGGCGAAGTGAACGTTCGCAAGTTCATGCTCGCGCGCGAATGTCTCCAGCGTTTCGCGCAGGACACCGTCGCCGAGAAAAAGCACCGCGGCGCGGTCGCGATCGGGAACCTGCTCGTACGCGCGCAGCAGGGTCCTCGGATCCTTCCGTTCGACGAGCTTCGCCGAGAAAACGAAGAGCGTCTGCTCCGGCCGAATGCCGAGGTTCGCGCGCATCGCCTCGCGCTCGCCCGGCGCGAAGCGGCTGGCCGCCGCGAAACGTTCGTTGTCGACGGCCCACGGCAGAAGAAAAAAGTTCGCGGGATCGGCGCCGTAGTGGCGGTAATAGTCAGCGTTCAACGCGCCGGAAACCATGAAGCCGCTCGCACCGCGAAACAGCATCCGCAGCAGCCGCGCGCGAATCCGGCTGCGCGTGGTCGTTTCCGGCGGCGGAAAGCTGCTGTCACCGTACAGAAAAAACGGGATGCCGGTCCACCAGCAGGCGGCGATGCCGAGGAGCGCGCTGAGCGAGCCCCAGCCGAGCATGAAGATCACCATCTCGTACGGTTCGCGCAGCAGGGCCGGCACGACGCCGGGATTGATATGGCGCGTCCAGCCGCGATTGCTGTCGTGCACGAGGTTGCGCAGAAACTCGTGGCGATAGC
>JBAVBF010000567.1:0-1718 GCA_049586115.1 Thermoanaerobaculia bacterium
GCACCGCGGCACGCCGCGGCTTCGTCGGATCGCTGGCGACGGAGTATCGCAGCGGCGATGTGCTCTTCGCGCGCGGCGAGCTGGCGGTCAGCCGCGGCGTCGCGGCGTCTGGCGAGATCCGGTATCAGACCGATCGCGAGCAACTGCGGGGACGGCTGTTCTACAAGCCGGAAGACTTTCCCACGCTCGGCCTCAGCGACCTTCCCGGGGTTCATGGCGAGCTCGATTGGAGCCGCCGCGCGACCAGCCGGTTGAGCGTCGACTCGTACGCAACATTCGATCGCACGAAAATCGTGGCGTTCGATCAGACGGTGGGCGTTGCGAACGTCGCCTTGCGCTACGCAGTGACGCCGCATGTCTCGCTGTTGACGGGCGCCGACGCGAGCGTCGTGCGCAGCGGAACGAACGCGTCGATCCGCACCATCGGGATTCCCGCCGGCATCGCCTACGATACGCAACGCTTCGGCGCGGCCGCGTTGTATCGCCTGATCGACAACTCCCAAACCAGCCGCCGCGGCGATTCGTTGCGGCTGAGCGGCCGCGCCGGCAGCGGTGGATTCACCGTCAACGCCTGGGTGGAACGGCAGCGCCGCGCGCCGTCGCTCGATCTCATCTTCCGCGACACGCCCGGGCTCGAGCTCGCGCTGCTGCGGCTTGGGATCACGGTGCGCACGCCGGAAGATCTCTCGCGCGTTCTGCGCGACAACGCCGCGCTCATCAACCTCGGCTACATCGAGGGCGTCACCGTCAACCTCACGCCGAGGCGCGTGCAGAGCGGGATCGACGCAGCCTTCAACTCGGCCGACACGCGCAATCAGCTCCGTTTCCACGCCATCGTCGACCGCAGCGACGGCGTGTCGGCGACGCAGGAGTCGATGCTGGCCACCATCTCGTACACGCGCCGGCTGCTGGCGTCGACCGACATCTACGCGTCGTACTCGCGCTGGCGGACGAGCATCGAGTCGCGCTCCGTCGACGGCTCCGCGGTCGAAGCAGGCGTGCGCCATCGTTTCGATGGACTGCCGCAATTTCTGCAGCGCGCCGGGACGATCGAAGGCATCGTCTTCCTCGATCCGGAGCAGCGCGGCGTTGCCGATCCGACCACCACGCCGCTCGAAGGCATCGTGGTCACGCTCGATGACGCGCGCTCCACGCGCACCGAAAAAAACGGCGCGTACGCGTTCCGCGACGTTCCGCCGGGACGCCATCGCGTGGCTGCGAAACTCGCCGCATCGAAGCCGGCGTACTTCACGACGCCGTCATTCGCCGAGGTGAACGCCTCCGGCCACGCCGACTTCGGGTTGGTCTGGTCTCCCGCACGCATCATCGGCCGCGTCGCCAGCGACGCCAGGCTCGGCATCTCCGGCGCAGTCATCAACGCAAGAACGACGAAAGGCGCAGACATGAGTGCGACCACCGATACCGAAGGCGGCTTCGTGCTGGCAGGACCCGCGGGCGAATACACGCTCGAACTCGCGGCCGAGTCGCTTCCGGCGGGATACACGATCAGGAACGGCAGCCGCGTCGTGAACGCGCCGGCGGATCGGCCGCTGACCGTCGCGTTCGAGGTCGAGGCGCTGCGCAGCGTCTCCGGGACGGTCGACGGCGGTCCGGCAGAGGTTCGCCTCGAGCCGCTCGGATTGACGGTCACGAGCGACGCGGCCGGCAACTTCGTCTTCCGTTCGCTGCCGTCCGGAACATTCACGCTCACCGCGCGG
>JBAVBF010000568.1:0-3196 GCA_049586115.1 Thermoanaerobaculia bacterium
CGTCTCGCCCGCTGTCGAACGATCCCTGGCAAGTTCAGCGGGCGGGACGCCCGCGTTCCCAGGAAAAACACTTCGGGCGGCCGAGAACAACCGGCCGCCCGAAAACTTGAATGCGAAAAATCTGAAGTTACTCGATCTCGAACTGCTCCGGCTCTTCTTCCTCTTCGATCTCGAGCTCGACGTCTTCGTCGTCCGCGAAGAGGATTGCTTCTTCGTCCACTTCCGGCTCGACGACGTCCGTCTCCTCGCCGGTCTCGGGATCTTTCTTCTTGCGGCCCTTCGTCTCGTCTTTGCGCGAGCGCATCTTGGCCGGCTCGGCGCCGCCGCGGATGTAGCCGTATTTGCGCGCGTACTCAAGCAGCGTCCGCTCCAGCATCTTGCGGCCGCGGTAAAGGCGCGACATCACGGTGCCGACCGGGCAGTCAAGGATCTCGGCGATCTCTTTGTAGGAGAAGCCTTCGATGTCGGCCAGCAGGACCACCATCTTGTAATCGTGCGGCAGCGAGTCGAGGGCGCGCTTGACGTCGGCGTCCATCATGTCCTGGAAGATCTCGCTCTCCGGATCCTTGATGAGGTCCGGGGCGTTCTTCTGGATGACCCGTTCGTACGACTCTTCGATCTCGGAGAAGTCGATCTTGTGCGGCGTCAGCTTCTTCTTCCGGTAGTTGTTGATGAACGTGTTCTTCATGATCTTGAAGAGCCACGCCTTGAAGTTCGTGCCTTCTTCGAACTTGTCGTAGTACTTGTAGGCTTTGAGGTACGTCTCCTGAACGAGGTCTTCCGCGTCTTCGGAGTTCCTCGTCATGCGATAGGCAGTGTTGTAGAGCGAGTCGACGTAAGGCATCGCTGCCTTCTCGAAGTCCCACCCCTGCTCGTGATCAGTTGCTACAGCCGTCTTCATCGTGTCTCCCGTACTCGCTGCTCAAAAATGCGTAAGTCGTGCCGTTATCGCTATTAGATGCGGCGGCAAATAAAATGGTTACCGGGGGTCCGAGGGTTTCCTGGATGCGCTGCCGAAGTCGTTGCGGTGGTGAGCTTTACGATTCGGAGCGGCGATTGCTGAACGGTCTCTTCGATGTGAACAGGGGCCGGCGTCCGCGTCACCGCGACCGGACACGTCCGTCCTCAATGTTGTTTCGTCGAGATTTACTACGGTCTACGGAGGGGAGTGCCGGTGAACAACCTGTAAACGACCCGAATTCCCGAACGGGCATTATACACGTCCTGCGCCGGAGGGCAAGCCCTACTCGTCGTAGATGACTAAAAGCGTTTCGTACGCCCTGGTGATCTCGATGAATCGCGCCGCCGCCGCATTCTGTACTTCTGCCGACTCGCCGAAAACTTTGTCCGGGTGATGCTGCGCGGCGAGCTTGCGGTACGCGGCGATGACGGTCGTGCGCGAGGCGGGAACTGCGACGCCGAGGATGCGCAGCAGTTCGGCAGGCTCGCGGTCGTCGCGCGAATAGAGAGGCGTCGACACGCCGCCGCGATCGGCGCTGCGAGGCCGTGCGTTTTTGGCGTGATCGACGTAATCGAATCCGTACGTCTCACGCAACTTCGCCAACGCGTCGGTCTGAAAGCCGAGGGCGAAGCTGAGGTCGAGGAGGGCCGAGTACTGGCGGAGTGGAACCGGCGTGCTGCGATCGGCGATCAGACGAACGGCCGTGTCGAGGAGCCACATGCGCTGGTCCGGCGTGGCCAGTTTCGCGTAGCGCTCGGTCCAGCTGGTGATGTCGATCGACGACGTGACGGGCGCAGCCAGGCCTGCACTTTTGCGAACCGTGCGCATCGCTTCGTCCTGCGGCGTTCCGCCGCAGACGAGCAGGTTGACGAACAGCGACGCTGCGATGTGGTTGCGGTCGGGCGCAGCCTTCGCGCGCGTGGCGCCGCTCATGTCAGCCTCGCGCTGCGCGGCGGCGAAGGTGATGATGACCGACGCCGCCAGCCCGACGCCGGCCGCGAGCATGATGATGATGACGGTCAGTTCCACACTGCCACGGGTTCGGTGAGCATGATGTCGATCGCGTCGATCTTCGCATCGAGCGCGTCCTCGCTGAGTGCGGCGACGGAGCCATCGATGTCGATCTCCTCATCGATGCTGACCCAGCTCCGGCATCCGGCGTACTCGGGCTTCATGACCACATCGACGGGATTGGCAAGACGATGCGCGCGGACGGCGATGACGTTGATGGCCTGATCGGGCCGGAAGCGGTAGCGCGTTTCGATCGCGGCGTGATCGAGGATGGTCAGCGACTCAAGGCGCGGCAGCATGGCCCGATCGTGGATCTGCCACGTCTTCACCGCCTCGGCCCAGTGCGTGATCCGAACATGCGTCGGCTCCGCGCCGCCGGCATCGTGGTAATTCGTCGGAAAGAGATAGAAGCGTGGCGCTTCGACACCGAACGACGGATCGGCGAGGCCGCCTTGCGAATGAGCACGATCTGCGCGCCGCGGCCGAGGGCGTCGATGATGGAGGCCCACTCCTTGAGCGCGGTGTGGTTCGGGATCTTGTTCATCATCACGGTCGGAACGTAACGGAGTTGACCGGCCCTTCCCAGATCGTCACCGCCTGGACGATGGCATCCTCGCCGGCCACGGCGGCGCCGAGCTCGCGCGCGAACCACTCTGCGATGTTTTCGGCCGAGGGATTGATCCGATCGAACGGCGGCACGTCATTGATACAGCCGTAGTCGAGCGTCTTCGCCAGCGCCTCGAGCTTGTGCCGCGCGCTGACGAAATCGACGGCGATGGCGTCGGCGTCGACGCCGCCCGCGCGCGATGCGAGATCCGCTTCGACTTTGTACGAGTGTCCGTGCAACGGCTCGGAAATCCCGCGGTACTCGCGCAAAAAATGCGCGGCTTCGAATCGGGCGGAAACGCGGACGGTGAAGGACGGCTTGCCCTCGCCAAACACCCGGCTAATCATTTCCTCGCTCATCCCAAGCTCCCGCACTTCATCCGGCGTCGATTGCGACCGCAACAAATCCTCGGCGCGGCGATCGTCCCAGCAGTCGGCGGGACTCGATCCCTCGGCCAGTTCGATCAGCGTCTGCAATGTCTTGCGGCGCGCCGTGACGTCCGTGGGCTCCACGGCCGAAGTGTACAATGCGCCCGCCCACCGATGCCCCTGCCGAAAAGCATCCTTTGCACAGCCTGCAAGAAGACCTATCCCGAAGGCTGGAAGCGCTGTCCCTAC
>JBAVBF010000569.1:0-1829 GCA_049586115.1 Thermoanaerobaculia bacterium
GACGCAGTACGTGCACGGCGGCAAGCCGTACACCGAGGCGGAAGTGGATCAGTGGTTCGAGCGGCAGGCGCGCCAGATCGCCGAACACGGCATGTGCATGAGCGCGCTCGTCGAAAAATCGACCAACCGCCTCGCCGGCCTCTCCGGCACCCAACCCCTTGGCACAACCAACGACCTGGAGATCGGCTGGATCCTCGCCCGCGACGCGTGGGGCCGCGGCTTCGCCACCGAAGCCGGCGCCGCCTGCCTGCGCTACGTCCTCGAAACGCTCGACCGCCCGCGCGTCGTAGCGATCATCGATCCCGAAAACGCCCCCTCCAAACGCGTCGCCGCCCGCCTCGGCATGACCTACGAAGCGACCTACACCGGCGAGCAACTCGGACATCGTTTCCCGGAGATCGTGGTGGATCTGTTTGTGAGGGAGCATGCGCCGAGCGGCCATACAACCGCGCAGCTTTAATATGCGAGGCGTTTTCGGCCTATACTAAAGGTTTCCTTTAGTATAGGGCTTGATCGCAGCCATGTTAAGGCCAGCACGAAGTAAGAGTTCGACCCGCTCAGGGCGCTACGTCCTTCAGCCGACGGGCTATCGCGCGTTCATGCCCGTGCCGTTGCCTCCGCGGCCCCGCGTCAAGATTGATGGCGATCTTCAGCGGCTGCTCTCCGAAGCGGATCGCTCGCTCGCCCGGCTCGATGGTTCCGTGCAGACGCTGCCCGACCCCGATCTCTTTGTGTACATGTACGTTCGGAAAGAGGCAGTGCTCTCCAGCCAGATCGAAGGGACGCAAAGCTCGTTGCAGGACCTGCTGGCCGCCGAAGCTCATCTCAACGGCGGCTCCGGACCTGGTGATGTGGATGAGGTAGTGAACTACGTTAGAGCCATGAAGCATGGATTGGCTCGACTTCATGAACTGCCGGTCTGCGTGAGATTGATTCGCGAGATTCATGAGCAGCTTCTCCATGGCGTGCGCGGCTCCAAGCTGACGCCGGGAGAATTGCGGCGCAGTCAGAATTGGATCGGTCCAGGCGGCTGTACGCTGAAGGAGGCGACATTTGTCCCACCACCGCCGGGCGATCTCCAGACATTGCTTGGTTCGCTGGAACGCTTCATCCATGAAGACGATGATCTCCCTCTTCTGATCAAGATCGGCCTTGCACATGCGCAGTTCGAAACGATCCACCCGTTCCTTGACGGAAACGGACGCATCGGACGACTGCTGATCACGTTCTTGTTGTGTGAGCGCGGCGCGTTAAGCAAGCCGGTGCTGTATCTGTCGCACTACTTCAAGCGACACCGCCGTACCTACTACGAACGTCTGCAGGACGCACGTGATCACGGCGACTGGGAAGCGTGGCTTGAATTTTTTCTGCGCGGGATCGCGGAGGTGAGCGTTGAAGCCGCCGACACCGCCCGGCGCATCCTTCAGCTTCGCGAAGATCATCGTCAGCGCATCACGGACGGTCTCGGCCGCGCGGCTGGCAACGGGCATCGCGTGCTCGATCGGCTCTATCAGCATCCAATTGTGAGCGTGAGCGACGTCCGCGCTCTGACCGGGACAACGTTCCCAGCAGCCAACCAACTGGTGCAGCGATTGGTCGATCTCGGTGTGCTCGGCGAATTCACTGGTCAGGCGCGTCATCGCAGGTTTCGTTACGACGCCTATGTAAACCTGTTCGATGAGTAGCTGAGCCCGCGCGGCGCGCGAAATGCATTTTCGCCGTCGTGATTGCGCGCCGCGTCGTCGTTCTGCTACTGATAGTTGCGTGCGCGCGGCATGAGACTGCGCCGGTTCGCGCGCCAGCGCCTGCACCACGAGTCGTCGCAGCGC
>JBAVBF010000570.1:0-7852 GCA_049586115.1 Thermoanaerobaculia bacterium
ACGCCGGGTCGCGCGTTGTAGATCGTGCAGCGACGCTCCTTGATGTCGAGAAACATGCAGACGCTGCCGTAGATCTTGTCCTTCTGATGGCGCAGAACCTGTTCGCCTTCGACGACTTTCGTGAAGCGCTTTTGCGCGACCTCCACGTCGACGTCGAAATGTTTGGCGAGGCGAGTCACATCGCGTTTGTTGACGATGATGCGCGTGTAGCTGCAGCAGTACGCGGGGCACTTCGTGCAGTCGTAGGAGCCCATGGGGAGAGTGTACGGGAAGTGATGCCCGCTATCCACTGTCCTATGATGCCGTGATGGACCACGCCGTCGCCCTCGTTCAGGCGTATCTGCAGCTCAACGGGTATTTCACGTCCGCCGAGTATCCGATCATCGCCGCGGCGGGACGCAACGGCTTCCGCACGCTGACCGACATTGACGTTCTCGCGTTCCGATTTCCATCCGGCCTGCCGTCGCCCGTAAGTGCGCCGAAACGCGCACCGCGCGCTCTCGACATGAGCGACGTCGATCCCGGCCTCGGCATCCCCCCCGATTCGATCGACATGGTGATCGGCGAGGTTAAGGAAGGACGCGTCGGCATCAACAGCGGCGCGCGCAATCCCGAGATCCTCAAGACGGTCATCAGCCGGCTCGGCGATTCAACGATCGACAGTGACGCCGTCGTCGCCGATCTGCTCGAGCACGGATCGGCGACATTGCCCTCCGGTTTCGCGATTCGCCTGATCGCATTCGGCTCCTTCCCGCCCGGCGCGCCGGTTCCGCCGTGCCGCATCATCAGCCTCGGGCACGTGCTCGATTTTCTGCAGCGCTACGTGCGCAAACACTGGAGCATGCTGCGGCATCTTCAGTTCAAGGACCCGGCGTTCGGATTTCTGATGACGTTGGAAAAGGCGCGCCGCGGCGGCGCGGGACGGCGTGGCGAAGCAGGCGTCGAGATCGTCTCGTCGACGCCGCGTCCGGCGCACGATCGACCCGCGAAGAGGTGACGCATCTCGTACCTGACTGACGACCCGATCGATGCCGCGGCGCTCGTGAAGCGCGTCATGCGTCCGTCCGACGGCGCGTACGTCTTGTTCGAAGGCGTCGTGCGCAATCATCACGAAGGCAAGGCGGTCGAGTCGATTTTCTATGACGCGTATCGCCCGATGGCCGAGAAGGAGATTGCGAAGATCGTCGATGACGTGCGGAGTTCGTATGCCGAGGTTGCGGTCGACGTCGTACATCGTCTCGGGCAACTCGTCGTCGGCGATTCCTCGATCGCGATCGTCGCCGCGTCGCCGCATCGCGCCGAGGCGTTTGAGGCGTGTCGGATGATGATCGATCGCATCAAAGAAACCGTTCCGATCTGGAAGAAGGAACGCGGGCCTGGCGGCGAAGAATGGGTCGGCTGGCAGGGCAAGTGCTGACGAATTAAATATCGTCTGAATTTGCTAGCATAGTGCCTGCACGGAGCAGCGATGCCGACACTCACCATTCGCGACGTCCCGAATCAAGTCGTCAAGTCTCTCAAGGCTCTGGCGCGGAGCCGGCGCCATTCCATGGAGCAGGAGCTGCGCGAGTTGCTGGAAGCGCATCTCGCGGAACGGAGATCTGTACTCGCGCAGATCGAAGCAGGATGGGCCCGGCAGACACGGCGACCCACTGTCAAAGAGGTCGACGCCTGGATCGGATTCGGTCGTTCGTGAACGCCGTCGTCGATACGAACGTCATCGCGTATTTCGTCCTCGGCACAGCGCCGTTCGTTGAAGAAACCCGGGAGTTTATGTCTCTGCTCGATGAGGCTTGGGCTCCTGCGCTCTGGGAGGCGGAGTTTGCCAATGCGATCTGGATGGCAACTCGTCACAAGATTCTCAGTGTCGATGACGCCGTGAACCGGCTGACGTTGGCGTGGAGCCTGGGCATTCACGTCGTCCCGATTCACACCCTGTGGCAGGGTGCGCTGGTTCGCGCGCATCTATCCAAGGTCTCCCTTTACGACACGCTGTTTGTCGAGCTGGCAGCTCGTGAGCACCTCCCGCTTGCTACCTTCGACGCAGCGTTGTTGAAAGCGTTTCCTGAGATTGCCTTCCGCCCTGCCGCTCTGGTCTCGAAGTAGAGTCTGTACCGCCATGACCACCTCGCACGACGTCTCCGACCGTCAGCTGCCGCGCGGCGCGGGCGACGCCGCCGAGGTGCCGCCGATTCCTGCCGCGAGCGTGATCGTGCTGCGCGATTCGCCGCTGGAAGTGCTGATGATCCGGCGGCATTCGAGGTCGTCGTTCGTGCCGGACGCATGGGTTTTCCCCGGCGGCGTCGTCGAAGCATCCGATGACGACGGAACAGAACTCGGCACGATGCGCACGGCCGCCGCTCGCGAGCTGTTTGAAGAAAGCGGAATCTGGCTCGGCGCGCCGCTGGCCGATGCCGAGGACAAACGTCGCAGGCTGCTGGCTGGCGAGATCACATTCGCATCGCTGATCGATGAATCGCCGCTCGATTTCGAGAAGCTTGTCTGGACGTCGCGCTGGATTACGCCGATCGGTGTTCCGAAACGATTCGACACCTACTTTTTCCTCGCTGCCGTCGATCGCGACGCCGTCGCTTCGGCCGAAAACGTCGAAGCAGTGGAAGTGATCTGGATTGCGCCGGCCGAGGCGGTCGAGAAACTGCAGATCGTTTTTCCGACGCAGAAGAACCTCGAAGCACTGGCCGGATTCACCGCAGCCGAGGAGTTGCTCGCATCGCGCCGAGGAGTGGACGTAGCGGCCACGCGGCCGGTGTTGGTTGTCGAGGACGGAAAGAAGAAAATCATCCTGCCGTGATCATTCGCGACATCACCGCTCCGAATCCGGGCGCGTTCACGTTGAGTGGAACGCGGACGTATCTCCTCGGCGAGTCTGCGGTGATCGATCCTGGTCCCGCGATCGATTCGCACATCGAAGCGATTCGAAGTGCGATGCCGAGGCTGACAACGATTCTGATCACGCACCGGCACGGCGATCACGCACCGGCGGCAGTGCCGCTCAAGAGAATGACCGGCGCAAAAATCGTCGCACCGCGCGGTGTGCTCGACGACACGCTCGTCGATCAACGCGTCGCGGGCGGCGACACGATTTCGATCGACGATGACACGCTCGAAGTCATCGCCACGCCCGGCCACACCGCCGAGCATGTTTGTTTTCTGACCTCCGCCGGCGATCTCTTCACCGGCGACACGGTCCTCGGCGAGGGCACGACCGCGATCTTTCCGCCGGACGGATCGATGCGCGAATACCTCGCGTCGTTGCGGCTGCTGCTGACGCACAATCCGAAACGAATTTTCCCCGCACACGGACCGACTCGCGACAATGCCGCCACCCTGATTGAGCAATATATTGCCCATCGGCTCGATCGTGAGAAACAGGTGTTCGAGGCGCTTGCGAGCGGCGCGACTTCCGCCTCTGCGATGCGGCAGCGCATTTATCCCGATCTCGATCCGCGGCTTCACGGCGCGGCGGAGATTCAGATCGCGGCGCATCTCATCAAGCTCGTCGAGGATGGAAGAGTCATCGAACGCGGCGACTCCTACGCCATACAATCCGCACCGCAATGACGCACAAAGACTTCATCGAAATTCACGACTACTCCAAGGACGAGGTTCGCGAGATCTTCGAGATCGCGCGCGACATGAAGGCGAATCGCGAGAAATACCGCGACGCGCTGAAGGGCAAAACGCTGGCGATGATCTTCGAAAAATCGTCGACCCGCACGCGCGTCTCGTTCGAAGTGGGGATGTTCCAGATGGGCGGCCACGCGCTCTTTCTTTCGTCGCGCGACATTCAGATCGGACGCGGCGAACCGATCTACGACAGTGCGAAAGTTCTCTCGCGCTACGTCGACGGCATCATGGCGCGCACCTTCGCGCACAAGACGGTCACCGAGCTTGCCGAGTACGCGAGCGTGCCGGTAATCAACGGGCTGACCGACCTTTCGCATCCGATGCAGGCCATGACCGATTACTTCACCGCCTGGGAGCACCTCGGCGAACTGAAAGGCCGCAAGCTCGCCTACATCGGCGACGGCAACAACATGGCGCACTCGCTGATGTTCGGCGCGTCGAAGGTGGGGATGAACATTTCCATCGCCACGCCGCCGAGCTACGCGCCCGATCCGATGATCATCGCGCAGTCGCAGGGCGACGCGGATTACGCCGGCACGAAGGTCACAATCACGACGTCGATCGACGAAGCGGTCCGCGACGCTGACGTCGTCGAGACGGACGTCTGGGCCTCGATGGGGCAGGAAGCCGAGGCCACCAAACGGCAGAAGGATTTCGAAGGCTGGATGGTCGATGCGCGCGTGATGTCGCTCGCGAAGAAGGGCGCCATCTTCATGCACTGCCTCCCCGCACATCGCGGCGAGGAGGTGGCCGGCGAAGTCATCGATTCGCCGCAGTCGGTCATCTACGACGAGGCCGAGAACCGGCTGCACGTGCAGAAGGCGATCATGTACGTGTTGATGAAGAATGCCTGACGCACAAACCCGGCACACGCGCGGACTCACCGTCGTCGTCATCCTCGGCGTGATTTTTTTTGCGCTGCTGGCGCTGCTGATTCTGCGCAGCGGGAAACATGACGATGCTCCGCCGCCGGCGTCGGAAAACCTTTCGGTGCTTGCGCTCCGACTTCGGCTTCGCACGCAGCCGACGGCGAATGCGCCGGTCGTGGCGACGGCGACCAATGGCGAAAAGCTGATCGTGCTCGAAGATCGCGGCGCGTGGGTTCGCGTGCAGGACGACGATGGCATGACCGGCTGGGCGGAGCGCAACTCGCTCGAGCGCACGTCGGAGCGCGAGCGCCGGCTGGCGCGCTACGAAACGATCCGCAAACTGCCGGCGCTCAACGCCATCGTCAGCGCGCGCACACCGCTCTATGCCGGCCCCGGCATTTTCTATCCGATCATCGGCGAGCTGCCGCCCGAAACGCAGGTGAAGGTTTACACGCGCGACCACGATTTCTACGCGCTCGATCACGACAACCAGATCGCGTACGCGGACGTCGACGCGATCGACGTCAGTTCCGCCGGGACGCGTCAGGTCGAAGTGCATACCGATACGACGGCGACCGACACGGCCGCGACGACGTCCGCCGCGCCGCCGGAAACGGAGTCGCAGCCGCCGACGGAAACTGCTCCAGCCGAGGTGCATGTGGCGACGGACAACGGCGGCGTTTACTCCGCGGTGCCGGCCGGAGGCACGCAGCCGGAAGAGACCGACCGCGTCGTTCCGCGCTATCCGATGCTGGCGCGCCGCGCCGGGATTCAGGGACCAGTCGTCGTCCGCGGAATCGTGCGGCGCGATGGGACGATCGACAACGTCGAAGTCATTCGAGATCTCCCCTACGGCTTGGGCGACGCTGCTCGCGACGCAGTGAGCCAGTGGCACTTCCGACCGGCCACCGTTCGCGGCGAGCCGATCGATGTGTATTACACGGTGACGGTGAACTTCCGATTGCAGTGATTCGCTAAATCACACCCAGATCGATCGCCCGCAACACCGCGCGGGTTCGATCGCGCACTCCCAGCTTCGAGAGCAGATTCGAGATGTGATTCTTCACGGTGCCCTCGGTGATGTTGAGCAACTCGCCGATTTCGTGGTTGCTGTAGCCGCCGGCGAGGAGGCGGAGGATCGTTCGCTCGCGATCGGTGAGCGGCTCGGGAAGGTCGGCCGATTCGAATGACGAATCGCTCTTCTCCAGCGCGCGCATGATCCGTTCGGTGATGACCGGTTCGATGCAGGTTCCTCCGTCAGCAAGGGTCCGGATCGCGCCGGCGAGGCGTTCCAGCGAGACGTCCTTGAGCAGCCAGCCCTTCGCGCCGGCGCGGACGGCTTCGAAGAGAATCGCGTCGTCGTCGAACGTCGTCAGGATCAGCGTCGGGCGCGCGGCGTTGCGTTCGCGGAGCGTGCGCAGGACGCCGACGCCGTCGAGTTTCGGCATGCGCAGATCGAGCAGAACGACGTCCGGCTTCTCGCGCTCGATCACCACGACTGCTTCCTCGCCGTCGCTGGCCTCGGCGACGACTTCGATGTCGGGGACGAGCGCGAGAAGGCTGCGCAGACCTTGCCGCACGATCGTTTGATCCTCGACGATACAGATGCGGATCATGTGGCGGCTCCCAGCGGCAACGTGACGCGAACGGAGAATCCGCGACCGTGCATCGACGTCACTTCGAACGTCCCGCGCGCCTGCTGCACGCGCTCGCGCAGACCGAGGAGGCCGTTGCCGAAGGTGATGTTGTCGGCGCCAACGCCGTCGTCGCGCGCGTCGATGGTCAGCGTGTGATCGGCAGTGCCGAGCTTCAGCCAGAGATTGCGCGCGCCGGAGTGGCGGACCGCGTTCGTGACGATTTCCTGCACCGTGCGCAGCGCGACCTCGGCGATGTTGGCGTCGGCGACAGCAAGCTCGCGCGGAAATTCGAGATGAAGCGACGGCGCCACGATCACATCGCGCAACGATTCGAGCGATGACGTCAGATCGACCGGTTCATCGTTGCGCAGCCGGCTGACTACGTCGCGAACGTCGGCGAGGAGATGTTTCGCAATCGACTTGCTCTTCTCGATCGATTCCTTCGCATCGCCCGAGGCGAGATGTCCGGCTACTTCGAGATTGAGGCTGAGCGCGGTGAGGTGATGACCGAGGAGATCGTGGAGGTCGCGCGCGATGCGGAGGCGTTCCGAGGTGCGGCTGCTGATCTCGAGCAACTCCGTGGTCATGCGCAGCTCCGCATTGGCCTCGGCCAGCGACTTCCGCGCCTCGATCTCCGAATGCGCGACATGCATCGAGAAAAGTGAGAACAGCGAGAAGGCGAAATAGACGAGCGCGTAGATGACCGGCGATGCGTCGGTTCGCGAAACGATAACGCCGAGGACGATGCAGTTGATTGCGATGGTGATGATGGCGACGCGCGGCCGGTACGCGCCGAGTTGCGCTGCGATCATCACCAGCAACACCGGTTGAAAACCGGTCGGCTGCATCGCGACGCAAACGTACGCGGCCAACGTTTCGACGACGATCATCGAAATTTTCGTCGGCGTGCCGCAACCGGGACGCGTGCCGACGATGAACGCGACGATGAAAATGATGAACGCGGTGAACAGCAGCGCGGCGCGCGGACCAGCAAGCGACCGATACTGCGCCTGCCACAACACGCTCGGAATCCCGATGATGACCCACGTCAGGACCCCGACCCATTTCAACTTCTCTTCGTTCACATTCATCGCGTCTAGAAATACACCCGCGCGCCGGCCGTGGTCACGCGGCGCACCTGCATGTACGAAAGCTCGCTGCCGCGCGGGCCGGCGAATTCGGTGTCGATGGCGTAGATGCTGACGTTGGGACGCACGCGAAGCGACAGCGTAGCGCGCGCGAGCAGCGATCCATCGCGAAGATTCGTGATGGCGATCAACTCGACGTCGAGCTTGTCGTTCGGGACGTCAACGCGGAGGAAGCCGTAGTTGCGCGCCATGCGCAGCGGCGAATAGGCAGCGTTGACCGCGCGAAACGATCTTTCGTCATGAGCGAAGTCGACAGCAGTTCGAAAAGCGCGGAAGGCGTTTTCGTCGAGTCCATCGCCGCCGTGGTACAGCTCGGCGACGAGATTGACGTTGCCGCGGAACGTGTACTGACCGCCGATGAGTCCATGACGCCGCGCGATTTCGGCGTGCAGTTCGAGCGCATCGCCGAAGACGCGCGCGGCGCTGATGCCTTGCTGTGTTCCGTCGCCATCGCGGCGGAAGTGGAACGAGACGTCAGTTCCGGCGATGAGGCGGTAGACGCGTCCGGCGAATGCGCCGTCATCCAGCGCGTAAAGCGAAACGTTCGTAC
>JBAVBF010000571.1:0-1586 GCA_049586115.1 Thermoanaerobaculia bacterium
CATCAGCTCTGATCTTTCAACCGTTCCTTGTAATCTTCGGAGGATGCCGGGTCGAGTTCCCAGCGGTGTTCGTCGCGGCTCCGTTCCTTCTCTCCGACTTTCAGCTCTTCGTCATCGGCGTACGAGATGCCCATCGCCGCCGCGGTTTCTTCCGTATCGTTCTGGCCGGGAGTCTGCTGGCTTCCGGTCGCTGCCTCGTCGCCCTGCGATTCGGCCATCTCCCATTGGGCGTCTAAATCATTTCCCGACAGCGACGGATCGATGCCGGGATTCTCGCGAACCCGATCGGCGAGCTTCTGCGATCCGACGCTGACGTCCGGAATGGCCGGCTCGATGCGGTCATCGATGCCGTCGCGATTCCGGTCTTTCCGCTCGTTCTCTTGCCAGTCAATGAGCTTCTCGGTTTTGTCCATGTCCAGACTCCTTTGCTGAGTCTGGATACTTGCGACGACTGTGCCGTATCGGGAACTACCACCTCATCAAATTCGCTTCATCCACATCGATCGTGTGCCGGTGATGAAAGAGGGAGATGAAGATGGCCAGGCCGACGGCGGCTTCGGCGGCGGCGATGGCCATCACGAAAAAGACGAAAAGAAGTCCGTGGATCTGGTGGAACTGGCGCGCGTAGGCGACGAACGTGAGGTTCACCGCGTTCACCATCAGTTCGATGCACATGAAGATGGTGATGCCGTTGCGGCGCGTCAGCACGCCGCAGACGCCGATGGTGAAGAGGATCGCGCTGAGGATCAGGAACCAGTGCGTCGGGATCATGACGTCTCCTCATTCTTCGCGATACCGGTCCGCCCGCTGAGCAGCAGAGCGCCGACGATCGCGGCTAGCAAAAGGATCGACACCATCTCGAACGGGAAGATGTACGCCTCGAACATCTTGATGCCGATCGTGTGCGCATCCGACACGAAGGGACCGTCAGGCAACTTCGTGACGCCGTACTTGGCGAGGTAGTAGATCAGCGCCAGTCCGAACGCGGCGCTGGTCGTGTATCCGAGGAACTGCTGGACCGGACGCGTGTGCGGCTCGGCCTGATGCTGGAGGTTGAGCAGCATGATCACGAAGAGGAAGAGAACCATGATCGCGCCGGCGTAGACGATGACCTGCAACGCCGCCAGGAATGGCGCTTCGAGCAGCACGTACATCACCGCCAGCGCGAAGAACGACGCCACCAGCGATAGCGCGCCGACGACCGGATTGCGATGCAGCACCACCATGGCCGCGAAGATCACGGCGACGGCTGCGAAGAAGAAAAAGATGACGAAGGAGATCATCAGATCCACCTCTTCGCGATGAACAGCGCCACGATCACGATGTTGATCACGGCCAGCGGCAGGAAGACTTTCCAGCCGAGTTTCATCAGCAGGTCGTATTTGAGGCGCGGAATCGTCCAGCGCACCCAGACGAAGATGAAGAGCAACGCGCTGACTTTCACCGTGAACGCGATCACCGAAAGCGCGAAGCCGAGGGCGTTGGGCGGCTCGTTGTACCAGGGGATGTCCCAGCCGCCGAGGAAGAGCGTCGTGATCAGCGCCGACATCGTGGCCATGGCCATGTACTCGGACATGAAGAAGAGC
>JBAVBF010000572.1:0-2148 GCA_049586115.1 Thermoanaerobaculia bacterium
CTCGCCCGACAATCGGCCCCAATGCCCGTTTTCGGGGGCGACATTGGTTTCGGCGAGACGGCGCATTTCGCGTCCGTGTGCTGATTGCCAGCCCCCCTTTGATCCAAATCAAGCAAACTCCGGACACCCGGCAGTTCTGTCGAATTGACGCTGCGTTCAAAGGCTGATTGAGGATACGGAAAATGAGCATAATCTGGACTATCATCATCGGATTTTTTGCGGGTGTCGTAGCGAAGTTCATCATGCCCGGCAGCAATGAGCCATCAGGCTTCATTATGACGACCATCCTTGGCATCGTGGGCGCATTCGTAGCTTCCTATCTCGGGCAAGCTCTCGGTTGGTATAAAGCGGGCGAAGGCGCCGGTTTCGTCGGGGCCGTCGTCGGGGCGATTATTCTGCTGCTGATATACGGCTTCTTTGCCGGGAAGCGGCGAGCGTTTTGACCTGCTCTGTAAGAGAGAATGAAGTTGTCCCTTGATCAAGCGACGAAGCCAACGCTGCAGCTGATCGACGAGACCGCGGCCCATTGACACGCTGGATTGCGATCCAGGCAATAGGTGCTGCCGCGAGGTCGCGCGCGGGGCGCAACTGCTTCAATGCGTGGCCGCCGCACGACGTCAACGTCATCATCGAAGTGCCCGCCGGCGGCGAGGCCTGATCTCCATCACGCGGCTGTGCATGACCGGCGCCGCACTCTCCGCGAGAGTGTTACCATTTAGTAACAGCCTCTGATGCGTAGCGCTGCTATTTTGGCGCTTCCTTGGAGACTGGACCATGTCAATCGATCGGACACGGACTATCGAGGACGGCAAGGCCTTGAGCGACCGGGTGGTCGCGAATGGAACGCCAACGAATGTCTCGGCAGACCGTGACACGGTCCAGACTGTTGCCGCCGGCTTCAATGACGCACGCACGGGCGGAACTAATTCTGCGGATGTTGCTACCAGTCTTTACTTGCCCAGCAGATGGAACTGGGGCCCAGCGAAATCCTCGATCGATTGGCACTGATACAACAGGCGTTCGGCAGGTCTGCTGGAGGGAATATCGACCCTCTTGTCGTGAGTGGTCCTTGCCGCAATCAATTGTGTCTTGTCGGCTTGTTGCCGCACCATTAGCGCCAGTAAGGACTTCCATGTCGGCTTTTGATGTCGGCTTTGACGTCAGCTTTTGACGTCAGCTTTTGACTTGGGCCTCCTTGATCCAAATCAACGTAGCGCCCGGAAAGCGAGATGCACTGACGATTGATAATCGTGATCGAAGGATTTTTCATGCGTGTATCAAGAGCCATTGCGTTGGTTGTTGTCCTCGTGGCCCCAGGTTTGGTGTCCGTCTCATCTGCGCAGACCGCGCCTGAATGTCCGATAGCGGGAATGCTATCGACCTGGGGCATCAATTCGACGGGCCTCTTTAACATCGCGTCTGGAGGCGCTTGCCTTTTTCCTCTCAGAATAGAAGGTGTAATAGCGAGTTCGAGCATCCTGCAACAACCCGGATACGGGGTACTGAGACAACTCAATGAATCGACTTTCGAGTACTCCGCAAACGCGGGGTACGCGGGCATCGATACCTTCTCCGTTCAGGTAACAGGCAAGGGACCCACAGCTACTGGCACCTCAGTAATCACCTTGATCGCAACGGTTCGATAGCGTTGAATCCAACTCCGCTCCAATTTTGGCCGGCCTTAACAGGAAGATGGGCCATTGCTGTTGGTCGGCACTGTATGGTCGCTGCTCCCTCGAGTGGACTGCACATACGTGCTCTCGTTACGGCGTTGTTGTTGGCAATGGCCGGGCCAAGCTTGGCGGCAGACATTGCTGTGATTGACGGCGATACGTTCCGGCTGGATCACGCGATCTATCGGCTGGACGGGATCGACGCCCCCGAAATCGACCAGATGTGCCTCGATCAAGGCGGCGACATCTGGCCATGCGGGGTTGCTGCGCGAACTCGACTGAGCGAGCATGTTGGAAATCGCGCCGTTCGCTGCGAGGACAAGGGACCTGACCCGGACCACAAGCACCGGCGGATCGGGATTTGCTCGATCGACGGCGAGACCACCACGCTCAATGAGTGGCTCGTTCGAGAAGGATGGGCGATCAAGTTTGAGCCTTCCGCAAAGGGCCGTTTCGCGGCAGAGGAGGCTGACGC
>JBAVBF010000573.1:0-3578 GCA_049586115.1 Thermoanaerobaculia bacterium
GCGCGTCGCGATCGTCGATCGCCATCGGTCACGCCGGCTCGGCCGCCGCGGCAAGCGGACTGTGGGTGCTGATGTGGAAGTCGTGGGTGCCGGCGCTGAACCAGCAGACCGCCGCACATCTCGCGCCCGACTACTCGCTCCTCTTCGGCCTTGGCGTGGTCCTCTACCTCGCCGCCGTCGCCGTGCACTACCTCGTGCTGGAAATCGAAGCGTTGCGCGAAGCGGAAGACGAAGTGCTGCGCTACCGCGTCCTGGCCCGCGAAGCGGAACTGCGTGCGTTCAAGGCGCAAGTCGATCCGCACTTTCTCTTCAACAGCCTGAACGCGGTCGCGTCGATGTGTGGCTCGCGTCCGCTGGAAGCGCGCGAGATGGCGCAGCGCCTCGCCGATTTTTTTCGCCTGATCCTCCGCCTCGGCGCACTCGAACGCATCACGCTGGCCGAGGAGATCGATCTCGTGCAGCGTTACCTGGCGATCGAACAGGTGCGCTTCGGCGAGCGCCTGACCACGCACATCGATGTCGATGACGGCGCCGCGCGCTGCATGGTTCCGCCGCTGCTGCTCCAGCCGCTGGTGGAAAATGCAGTCCGCCACGGCGTGGCCTCGATGGTCGAGGGAGGAACGATCGACATCACCGCCACGCTCGAAGATCACATGCTGCGCATCGTCATCGACAATCCCGCCGATCCCGACCGCGCCGACGCGCGCGGCGAAGGCATCGGCATCGAAAACGCGCGCGGCCGCCTCAGCGCGGTGTCCGAGGGGCGAGCCATGCTGCAGGCCGCCGAGGCGGAGGGGCAGTTCCGCGTGGTAATCGAGTTGCCGCGATGATCCGCACCGTAATCGTCGACGACGAATTGCCCGCGCGCGAACTGCTGCGCGAGTTCCTGTCCGCCGACGAGGATTGCGAGATCGTCGCCGAGTGCGCGAACGGTTTCGAAGCCGTGAAAGCAGTCGCGCAACACGATCCCGACCTTCTCCTGCTCGACATCCAGATGCCGAAGCTGGACGGCTTCGAAGTTCTGGAACTGCTCGACCGCTCGCCAATCGTCGTCTTCGTCACCGCGCACGACGAGCACGCGCTGCGAGCCTTCGAGGTCCACGCCCTCGACTACCTGCTCAAACCGCTCTCGCAGGAACGCTTCCAGCAGGTGATGGAACGCGTCAAACGCGCCGCCGGTCTTCACGACCGGCAACCGGTCTCCGGCCTGGCGACGACGCTCCGCGCCAAACCGCTGCAACGAATCGTGGTCCGCGGCGAGGACGGTGCAATCCAGGTCGTCCCCGTCTCCCGCCTCGACTACATCGAAGCCGCTGACGACGCGATCCTCCTCGCGACCTCGGGCATGAAACTCCGCAAACAACAACCGCTCAGCGAAATCGCCACGCAACTCGACCCCGACCGCTTCGTCCGCATCCACCGCGCGTACGTGGTCAACATTGAACGCATCGAAAAGATCGAGTTGTACGCAAAAGACAGCCGCGTCGCGATCCTTCGCGATGGGACGCGATTACCGGTCAGCCGAAGCGGGTATCAGCGGTTGAAGGAACTGCTGTAGAACAGCGTCACAGCGACCTGCTAACCCGGAAAGGGCCGCGCGACTTGAACAAGGCAAGCATTCGGGGGTCGTTCGACCGTCCTGCGGCGCTTCGCGCCTCCGGCGGCTCAGAATGACAGTGAAGGCGCGAACTCCTCGGGCTCGAACTCCCATTTGTCGATGTCGGGGTCCCAGGAGTCCCATGGGACGATCGCGGCCATCCGGTCGCGCAGCGCGGGCGGAATGACCTCGGGGACGATGAAGGCTTTCTGGCGGCGGAGTTTGTAGGGATTGCGGAACTCGAAGCCGAGGACGCCCAGGATGTAGCGGGCGATGTACCAGGTGGCTTGCGGGTTCCAGCCGTGCGCGATTTTGACGACGACGCCGAGGCCTTCGGGATATTCGGGATGCTCGATGGCAAGGCCGAGCAAACCGTCGGCGCCTTCCTTCGCGAGGACGCGTCCGTGGCAGGCTTTGAGGACGGTGGAGTCGAGGCGGTTGAAGCCTCCGATGAGGTCGGGATGTTCGACCATCGCCTGCCAGATCCAATCGTCATCTTTTTCCGTGACTAAATTAGCGAACAGTTTAGCGAGATCGGTTACCGTCATCGAAACAGTCGGCAGTCCACAGCCGTCCTTGGCAATCACTCCTTGCTTCCAGTCGCCGCCGAGGGCGTGTTGGATGTAGGCGAGGTACTCCTGGAAAAACGGGTGGTGCGGCCAGACGTAGCCAACGCGCGACCAACCCTTGAGTTTGCAGCCGCGGAGGATGGCGGCGTGCTCGCCGGAGCAGCAGTGATACCAGCGGCGCGGACGGCGCACTTGCCGGCCGAACTGGACGAGCGGGACGTCGAGCGGCGCCTGCATGAGTCCCCATTCGCCTTGGAGCAGGATCGAGCGCGCGACGCGGACATGCTCGGTGTCGCCGTTGTGCGAGGCGACGGAGATCGCCTTCTGCTCGCCGGTAAGCGCGCGGGCGAATTCGCGCGTGAAGACTTTCATCATGATCGGTTTGACCATGGAGCGTCCGTAGACCTCGACGTTGCCGCCGAAGGAGTAGATGACGTTGCGGCCGGAGACCCAGGAGACGGCGCCGTGGATGGTGTTCTCGGCCACGCCGTTGCGCCGGTATTCGACGAGCGGCTGCCAGTTCGGCATGGCCCGCGCGAAATTCACGGGGAGGTTTTCGTTGAAGGGCACGGGATGGATTATAGGAGGCTGTCATCCTGAGCCGCCGGAGCAACGTAGCGCGAAGCGCGAAGTGGCGGAGGACGGTCGAAGGACCTCCCGGTTGCTAACCGCCGCCCGACCGGGTTGACAGATAGGGGGTCCTTCGACCGTCCTGCGGCGCTCCGCCTTCGGCTACGACGCCTCCGGCGGCTCAGGATGACAGTTCTCCTATACGATCCTCGCCGCTATGGAGCTCGACATCTTCTTCTCAATCTCGCAGACCGAGGTCGATGGGTACATGCCATCGGAGCGGGTCATGTTCGAGAACTTTTTCGAGCAGGTCGTGCTGGCGGACAGGCTTGGGTTCGGGACGGCGTGGGTGGCGGAGAGTCATCTGTCAACCGAGGTTCAGAAGATGAATCCGGGGGCGGTGATCCCGCACTTTGTGGGGGAGATCGGGTTGAACACCGACATCCTGCAGCTCGCGCATTGCATCTTCGCGCGGACGAAGCAGATCGGCGTTGGGTCGGCCATCATGAACATCCTCTGCAACGGTGGACCGATCGCGGCGGCGGAGCGCGTCAGGACCTTTCTGGCGCTCCACGGACTCGATCCCAACGAGCGGCGCTTGCTGACGATCGGTTTTGCGGCGGGACGTTTTCCGTTCATCAACATCCCGTACGGAATCGTGCCGCGGAATCGGGTTGAGGAAGCGGCGTGGCCGGTGGTGAAGAACAAGATTTTCGAAGAGGCGACGGAGATTTTTCTGCGGCTCCTTCGCGGAGAAATTCTCAGCTCGTCGAAGGTCGCCGCGCGGTCGCTGGAGCGGAAGGATTTTCGATCGGATGGCGACTGGCAGCGCGTCGTCGAGG
>JBAVBF010000574.1:0-3832 GCA_049586115.1 Thermoanaerobaculia bacterium
TTTCTGCATGCGTGCACTGGCGCGGGGGTGGGTGCATGCCGCCGACGACGCCACGTTCATCTACCACGCCGGTCACCGCAGCTTTGGTGGTTCGCACGCGCGATTGGAACGCCGCGGTATGGCCGCGCTACGGCGACTGCATCCGCGCTACATGGCGACGATCGCCGCGTTCATGAAGGCCGATCCGCTTGCGGACGTTCGCATGCGAATTGCCGCCGCGATCGCGCCGCCATCAATTCACAAGCGCGGCATCGTTCATCTCGTTCACGGCTGGCCGCCGTTTCAGCAGGCCGGAACGGAGCTTTACGCGTACTGGCTCGCGCGGCAACAGCAACCGTCGCACGAAGTGTCGGTCTACGTTCGCGCTTCCGATCCATCGCGGGCGCACGGCGAAGCGATGGAGTTGCTCGACGATGGCATTCGCGTGCGGCTGGTGACGAACAATTTCAGCGCGCGGAATCCGTTCCGGCGCAACGCGATCAGCGACCGGCAGCTCGAACGCGATTTCGAACGCTTTCTGACGCAGCGGCGGCCGGACCTGTTGCACATTCATCACCTGGCTGGTCACGCGTTCTCGCTCGTTCGCGTCGCCCGCAGGCTCGGCATCCCGATCGTCCTGCAGCTTCAGGATTGGTGGTTCCTCTGCGCGCGCGTGAACCTCTACGACCGCGACGGCAATCGCTGTAGCGGTCCTGGATCTGAAAAATGCGCGCGCTGCGTGACGCTGACGAAGGTCGCGCCTTCGCCGGTCATGAACCGCCTCCTGCACGCGGCGCGGCGCTCGGCGGCGCGTGCGGCGATCGATGCGGCCGATGCGTATGTAGCCGGTTCCGAGGCCATTCGCGACGACTACATTCGCGCGGGGATGATCGATGCGGCGAAGCCGTTTCACGTCATTCCGTACGGCGTCGGCGTCACGGCAAGGGTGGCGCGACGTTCGGCGACGCGGCCGATTCGATTCGGATATGTCGGATCGATCGCGCCGCACAAGGGCGTGCATGTCGCCGTGGAAGCGATGCGCGGAATCGATGCGGCGAAGGCGTCGCTGCACATCTGGGGCGATGCGAATGCCTTTCCCGCCTACGCAGCCGATCTTGCGCGGCGCGGAGCCGCGATCGTGTTCGAAGGGCGTTTCCACGAGGAAGACAAGGCGCAGGTCTTCGGATCGATGGACGTTCTGCTCGTTCCGTCGATCGGCCTGGAGTCGTTCGGGCTGGCCGCGCGGGAAGCGATGACGTGTGGCGTTCCCGTCATCGCCTCGGTCGGCGGCGCGCTGTCGGAGATGTTCGCGCAAGGCGAGGGCGGCGAATTCTTTCCGGTCGGCGACGCCGACGCGTTGCGCTCGATTCTGCGGCGTGTGGTCGAAGAGCCGGAGATCATCGATCGCTGGTCTGCGCGAATCCGCCCGCCGAAACGCAACGACGTGCATGCTGCAGAGATCGAAGCGGTCTATGAATCGTTGCTGGGGAGTCGCAGATCGTGATCCGCGCGATTCGAAGCGTCATCCGCGGCGAAGGAGTTGGCTCCGCCATTCGCAGAACTCAGGAGCGGATTGGCGAGGCAGCGCAAGGCGCCGCATTGCGGCTGCGCGGCGCGTTTGCCGGCGATGCGCAGACTGCGATTCTCAACGTCGCCCCGAATGGAACGTCGTTGCGCCTCGGCGGCTTGCAGGCGCAACTCGTCGGCCGCCTCGATGCGGAACGTCAGTCGCGCAAGGTCGCGCTGGTCAGTCCCGGCATTCTCGATCTGTCACAGCCGTCGCGGCACACGCGACGTGTTTCGCCGGAAATCTCTGCGGCGATCCGTGACGCGATCGCGATCACCGGCGCGCGCACGATTCATTTCGAAGGAATGCACGGTGTCCCGTTCGCCGAGGTGTTGAAATTGATCGACGACGGCTTCGACATCGTCCTCGGCATTCACGATTTCTCGCTGTTCTGTGCGCGGCCGCATCTGATCGAAGAACCCGCGGGTGCGTTCTGCTTCTACTCGCACGATCTCGATCGTTGCCATCGCTGTCTCAGTCAAACGTGGCAGGTGCCAAGAAACGAACAGCGCGATCGTCGCGCGCTCGCGCGACAGATCCTTGCGAGTGCGAAGCGGGTAATTTTTCCGTCGCAGTTTCTGCTCGATCAGCATCGGAAGATTGTCTCGATGCCGGAGTTGGCGGGCGTCGTCATCGAGCCCGCAGTTCTCGCGCGAACCGGCAGCGGGCGGGGCGCCCGCGCTCCCAGGGCGATCGCGTTCGCGGGGAGTGCGAAGCGCCACAAAGGCGCGCACATGCTCGCGGAACTGGCGCAACGGACCGGCGCCGCGCTGCACGTTTTCGGAGGCGGCGATGAGGATCTGCTGCACGACCTTCGCGGTCTTTCGAACGTCGCCGTGCATGGCTACTACCGCGGCGGCGAGCTTCCCGCGCTGCTGCAAAGGCACGGCGTCGGTCTCGTCATCGTTCCGTCGATCTGGCCCGAGGCGCATTGCCTGGTGATCTCCGAGGCGTGGCTCGCTGGCGCCGCCGTCGCCGCATTCGACCTCGGCGCGCCGGCGGAACGGATTCGTACGCAAGGCGGCGGCTGGCTCGCGCCGTTGGAAAGTGGTGCCGATGGTTTGGCCGCGATCGCGAATCAATGGCTGGCGGGCAGCATCACCGCCACGACGCCGCAGGAGATTGCGACGCCGATCGATGCCGCGCGTGCACACGTCGAGCTATATCGAACGATCGCGTGATCACATGCCGCTGCCGGAGAGCGCCGCGGCCACGCTGCGAAACAGCAGCCGCACGTCGAGCCACAGCGACCACGAACACATGTACGTCAGGTCGTAGCGCAGCTTCACGGCAGGGCGCGAATCGTATTCGACGAGGATCTGCGCGAGACCGGCCATGCCCGGACGAATGATGCAGCGCAGATCGAAATCGGGGACTTCTTCGAGGATGCGCTCGGCGATCTCCGGCCGTTCGGGACGCGGGCCGACCAGGCTCATGTCACCGGCGATGACATTGAGCAACTGCGGCAGTTCGTCGATGCGATAACGGCGCAACACGCTGCCGGCGCGCGTTACGCGTTCGCTGTCCGACAGCTCGGGCGAGACACGCATCGAGCGAAATTTCCACATCGCGAAGGGAACGCCGCCGAGGCCGAGACGCATCTGGCGGTGGAGGATGGGGCCGCGGTCGTCGAGCCAGATGGCGATTGCAATCACGATCCATAACGGCAGCGTAACGATCGTCAGAATGAGCGCGACGGCGATGTCGATGGATCGTTTGACGATGGCGCGGACGCCGAAGCCGCAGCCGATCATGACTTCGATCAGCGGCTCGTCGCCCATCCATCCGAGTACGGAGGAGACGAGCAACGCGTCCGCGGACGATGCAAGCAGGAGATAGCCGCGCGGCCCGCGAATGCGCAGCAATTCCAGCCGTCCGCTCGGCGCGGCTTCGGACCAGACGCAGATGACTTCCTCGACGTCGCGGATGGCGGCGCGAACGTCGGCGTCGGTGAGCGGTCCGAGCCACGGCACGTCGGCGTCGGCTTCGCCCGAGCCGGCGTAACCGATGACGCGGACGCGGCGATCGCGATCCGTTTCGAGCACCGCCAGCGCCGCGGCGATTTCTGCCGGATCGCCGACGAGGATCGTGTCGCGCAATCGCAGCGGCCACATCGTGTACTGGATCGAACGCCACAACGGAAAGAGGAGCAACTCCAGCAGCGGAACCGCGAAGACGACGGTGCGAGGCAGCGGGCGTTCGAGCAGCGTCCCGCCAATCGTCACGACGGCGATCTGAATCAGCAGCGCGACGAGCAGGACCGGCCGCGCGCGCAGCATGATGCGG
>JBAVBF010000575.1:0-3517 GCA_049586115.1 Thermoanaerobaculia bacterium
CCTTCTGCCACACCGTCTCTCCCGACAGCAGCGACAGCGCCAGCAGGGCTACTCCGATCGCCAGCGGCAGTCCGTACAACTCCTCGATCTTTTCGCTCTTCGGCGCCGTCAGCCGCGTCTTCTCCAGGTGATCGATGCGATCGAGAACGTCGCTCATCGTGCGCGCGTCGGTGGCGCGGAAATACTCGCCGTTCGTCGTCTTCGCGATCGCGGCCAGCGCCTCCTCATCGATATCGGCGCGAACGAGTTGATACGTCGTCACGATCTCGCCGGTGAACGGGTCCTGCCTCCGGATGGGAATCGGAACCGGTCCGCGGCTGCCGACGCCGATCGTGTAGATCTTGATGCCGTAGCGCGCTGCCAGCTGCGCCGCCACGAACGGATCGATCGAGCCGGCGTTGTTCACGCCGTCGGTCACGAGGATGATGATCCGGCTGCGCGTCTTCGATGTCCGCAAACGATTGACGGCCGTGGCGATGGCGTGGCCGATGGCGGTGCCGTCGCCGTTCTCGCCGACCTGCGCGCGCTCCAGAATCGCGCCGGCGATATCGCGGTCGTAGGTGATCGGCACGCGCGTCGCGGCGCGCACGCCGAACGTGACGATGCCGATGCGGTCGTCCTGCCGTTTGCTGATGAAATCGCCGATCAATTCCTTCGCCACGGCGAACCGATTCCGTGGTTTGAAATCCTCGGCGGCCATGCTTCCCGAGCCATCGAGCGCGATGACGATGTCGATGCCGAAGCGGTCGTTCGAGGCCATCTTCGTCACGCGCTGCGGCCGCGCCAGCGCGACGATCATCGCCAGCGCCGCGATCGATTCGAGAAGAAACGGGACTCCCGCGAGTTGTGCGCGAAGAGACGTTTTCGGTGATGCGATCGACAGCGACGAGATTGAAAACGCGCCGAAACGCCTGCGCCGATCGAGAATGAGCAGCACGATTCGTCCGACGACCGCGAGGACCAGCAGCAGCCAAGTCGGATTCGCGAAGCGGATCATGCCGCCTCCTCGGACTGCACGACCGGCGGCTCCGCCCACGCCGGAATCGCCGATGCCTGACTCGCGATCGCGTCAAAATCGGCCGGCGCCGCGCCCCACGGCGAAAACTTTTCGAGGTCGCCCTGGCGGAGGATTTGTGCGATCGGTGGATGATCGATCCGCGACAGCAATTCCGAGGTCGTCAGCTCGATGCCGAGGTCGGAGCGAACGGCGGCGAGATAAGCGCGAACGATATCGGCGAGCGTGGCCCAGCGTTTCGGAGCGTCCGGACGAAGAGTGCGCAGACGCCTGCGGAATTCGTCGGCGGGTGCGACGACGATCACCGGCTTCGACATGCGCCGCTTCGCGAGCATCACCACGGCGATCCACGCCGCAACTGCTGCCAGCGCCGCAATGCCGATGGCGACGAAGGGAAGCCGCGGCCACGGCTCCGTTTTGGGCGGCTTCAGCGGCGCCGGCTCCAGTTTGTCGTCCGGCTTCAGCACCGAGTGAATCGGAATCATCACGCTGACTGGACCTTCAGCCGAATGCGCGTTGACCGTGATCGTGTGCGGCACGAACGTGCGGATCACGACCGAGTTGCCGCGTCGCGAAACGACCTCGTAATCGGCCGACGGCTCGACCGTCGCCGGCGACGCGAACGTGATCGTGATCGGATCGCCGATGGACGGCTTCGGCGGCTGGAACGTCGTGATCAGCAGAAGGAGAAGCGCGCCCATGACGTTATCGCCTTCTCACCGCGCGCTCGCGAAAGAAGCGAAGCAGTTCGCGATCGTACGGAATGGCCGTCGACACGTTGAGGTGATCGACGCCGGCCGCGCGGAAGCGCCGCGCATTCTGTTCGCCGCGCGTCGCGGCTCGCCGCGCAACGTCGGCACGGCGCAGATCGATGAGGCGCAACGCGCCGGTCTCCGCGTCCGCAATCTGCGCCAGGCCACGCTCCGGGAATCGCTCTTCGCGCGGATCGCCGACGGTGATCGCGACGACGTCGTGGCGCCGGTTCAGCCGACGCATGGTCCGTTCGAAGTTCTGATCGAGGAAATCGCTGATGACGATCACCACCGCGCGGCGCGTGCTGACCTGCTCGAGATAGCGCGCCGCGCCTTCGAGATCGGCCACCCCTTTCGGCCCGCGCATGGCCGCATCGACCGCGGCGCGGACGATCACCTGCGCGTGCATCCGGCCACGCCGAGGAGCGATGTATCCCTGAATCGTGTTCGAGAACAACAGCAGCCCGATGCGATCCGAATTCTGCACCGCCGAAAATGCGAAGACCGCGGCCAACTCGGCCGCCACGTCGCACTTGCGCCAGTCGACCGATCCGAATCCCATCGACCCGGAAACGTCGATCGCCACGAGCACCGTCAGATCGCGCTCCTCCACGAACTCCTTCACGTGCGGCGTGCCGCTGCGCGCCGTCACGTTCCAGTCGATCGTGCGCACGTCGTCGCCCGGCTGGTACTCGCGCACCTGCGAAAACTCGATTCCTCGGCCGTGAAAGGCGGAGTGATAGTCGCCCGCGAAGCCGGCGCGAATCAGCCGCGCGGAGAGGATTTCCAGATCGCGCACGCGCCGCGTGAGCGGAGCGCGGAAACGCGGCTTTCGGGGGCGGAAGAACATGGCTACGGAACCGCGACCGCTCCCAGAATCTGCTCCACGATCGCATCCGCCGTCACGTTTTCGGCCGCCGCTTCGTAACTGAGGACGAGGCGATGCCGCAGCACGTCCGGCGCAATCGCCTTCACATCCTCGGGGATCACGAACGCGCGCCCCTGCATGAACGCATAACCCTTCGCGACGTGCGCGAGCGCCAGCGTTGCGCGCGGCGAGGCGCCGAACGTGAGGTGCGGAACGAGCGACGGCAGCTTGACCTCCGCCGGACGCCGCGTGGCCGCGACGAGTTGCACGATGTAGCGCCCGATCCGCTCGTCGACATGCACGCGCGCCGCAAGATTGGCGATCTGGTCGATTTCACTGATGTGCAGAATGCGTTGCATCGCCAGCTGCGGCGCGGTCGGATCGAGGTAGATGCCGAGCATGCGCATCTCTTCGTCCGGCGTCGGATAGTCAACGCGCAGCTTCATCACGAATCGATCGACCTGCGCTTCCGGCAAGGCATACGTCCCCTCATGCTCGATCGGATTCTGCGTGGCGATGACGACGAACGGCTGCGGCAGCTTGTACGACGTATCGCCGATCGTGACCTGCCGTTCCTGCATCGCCTCGAGCAGCGCCGACTGCACTTTGGCCGGCGCGCGATTGATCTCATCGGCTAAAACCAGATTGGCGAAAATCGGCCCCTGCCGCGGCGTAAACACGCGATCGGCGGGATTGAAAATCAGCGTCCCCGTGATGTCGGCCGGCAGCAGATCGGGCGTGAACTGGATGCGATGAAACGACGCATCGATCGCGCCGGCGAGCGTCTTGACGAGCAGCGTCTTTGCGAGTCCGGGAACGCCTTCGAGCAGCACATGTCCGCGAATGAGCAGCGCGATGACGAGCCGGTCGACGATCGTTTCC
>JBAVBF010000576.1:0-6624 GCA_049586115.1 Thermoanaerobaculia bacterium
CCGCTGCCTTTGCAGATTCGCCACCCAAAGGCATCCTCCTCGAAAATCTCACCTGGGTCGAAGCGGAAAAGGTGCTTACGCCGGGAACGGTCGTAGTGATTCCACTCGGAGCGGAGTCGAAGGAACATGGGCCGCATCTGAAGTTGAAGAATGATTTTCTGATCGCCGAGTATTTGAAGAATCGAGTGCTGCAGAGCAGCAATGCCGTCGTCGCTCCGACGATCAACTACAGTTTCTATCCAGCGTTTCTCGAATATCCGGGATCAACGTCGGTGCGTCTGGAGACGGCGCGCGACATGGTCGTCGACATCTGCCGATCGCTGGCAAAATTCGGCCCGAAGCGCTTCTACATCCTCAATACCGGCATTTCGACGTTACGACCGCTCGCGGCAGCGGCGGAGATGCTTGCGGCGGACGGCATCGTGATGCGTTACACCGATTTGCACGTCACCGAGCCGGTCGAAAAGCAGATCCGCCAAGAAGAGGGCGGAACACATGCCGAGGAGATTGAGACGTCGATGATGCTGTACATGGCGCCGGAATCCGTCGACATGAAAAAAGCCGTGAAGGATTACAACGGCTCCAGGCCGGGCGGACTGACCCGCGATCCGAACGGCAAAGGGACATACTCTCCCAGCGGCATCTGGGGCGACGCCACGCTGGCCACTCGCGAAAAAGGAAAACTCGTCACCGAAGCGCTGGTCGCGAGCATCCTCAGCGAGATCGAAGCGCTACGCATCGCGCCCGTGGTGTCCAGGTGATCTTCCAACAACCATTCGCCATACCGGCGGCGATCTTTTTCGTCCTGAGCTTGCCGCTCGTACTGGGGCTGATTCCCCGCAACCGGCTCTACGGATTTCGCACGGCGAGAACGATGGCCAGCGACGCCACGTGGTTTCGCGTCAATCGATTTGCAGGAATCTGCATCATGATCGCGAGCGCAATCTATTGTGCGGTCGGGGTAGAGCGGCCTTACGATCGCGATTTCTCCGTGTGGCTGCAGCACTTAGGCGCGTTCGCGATTCCTCTCGCCGCTGCGCTCATTCTCAGCGCCGCATACGCGAAGCGTTCTTAGGCCCATTCGCAGACGTATTCGCAGAAATCGGCGCCCTTGGCGCGGCATTTCGTCTCGGTCACGCTCGCGTTCTTTGCGCCGCACATCTTGATGGCCTTCTGATGCCAGCCGACGACCGTCAGGCAATCGTGACGCGAGAACGTCGGGGCGTCGTACGTACGAAGAACGGCCTTGTTGTCGGCCATCCGCTCGTAGGTGCGTCGGCCGGCGTCGTAATACATCTGATAAATCTGCGGCGCACGCCGGAGCAGCCCATGCGGATCGCCGGGCGAGATCATGGCCCGGTGCGCGCCGGCAAGATTGTGCGACGCCGACTTCTCGCCGATGACCAGGAAAACGTCGTCGCCCATCCCCATCTCCGCAGCGATCGCGTCGTCCAGACGTTGATTCAATTCGAACGGATACCAGGCGCCGGTGAGGATCGGCGAGCAGGCGCTGCGATCCGCGTCCGACAGCCGTGCCAGTACGCGCTGCACGCCTTCTTCGCCGCGCTCCTCGCGCACGAATCCGAGCCGCGACAGCAGTGCTCCGCCCTTGACCTTGACCGATTTCGCGTTGTCCATGAAGCGACAGAATACGCCACTCGCTGCAATGCGGTAGGCTCGCGGCGAGGATTCCATGCAGGTCATCTCCATCAACACCGGACTGCCGCGCAAGGTCGAATGGCGCGATGAGATCGTCGAGACGTCGATCTTCAAGGAGCCGGTGACCGGCCGCGTCCGCGTTGATCGCCTCAACATCGAAGGCGACCGCCAGTCCGATCTCACCGTCCACGGCGGCGCCGGCAAAGCGGTCTACGTCTACCCCGCGGAGCACTACGAATTCTGGCGAAACGAGCTGCCGGCCGCGGAACTCGCGTGGGGCGCGTTCGGCGAGAACCTCACCACGGCCGGCTTGTCCGAGGATGACGTGCGCATCGGCGACCGTTTCGGAATCGGCAGCGCGGAGTTCATCGTCACGCAGCCGCGCATGCCGTGTTTCAAACTCACCATCCGCTTCGGACGCCTGGACATGATCAAGCGCTTCTACCGCAGCGGCCGCAGCGGCTTTTACCTGGCGGTCGCGAAGGAAGGCGAGATCGGAGCGGGCGACGAGATCGCGCTACTCAGCCGTGATGATGGCGGGATCACGATCGCCGAGGCAGCGAGATAGATCCGACAAAAAGCGTCGACACTCGCACCGCTATACTTCCTCCCGTGAATCAGATCGCTGAACGAATCACCGTCGATCCGGAGCAGTGCGGCGGCAGGCCATGCGTACGCGGAATGCGGATTCGCGTGAGTGACGTCCTCGATCTCTTCGCGGCCGGACTGACCGCGTCAGAGATCCTCGATGAGATGCCCGATCTTGAAGCGGAGGATCTGCAAGCCTGTCTCCGTTTCGCGTCGCGCTACGTCGACCACCCGGTGCTGGTCGCGTGATCATCTGGATAGACGCTCAACCGTCGCCTGCCCTTGCGCCGTGGATCACGCAGCAATTCGAATCGAATCCGTTAGCGTGAAAAGACTCGGGATGGTCTACGCCAGTGATCCGTTGATCTTCGAGGCCGCGCGTACGGCGCACGCAATCGTCCTGACGAAGGACGCGGACTTCATTCTTCTTCTCGATCGATTAGGGCCTCCGCCTCAAGTTCTGTGGGTGAGATGCGGCAACACTTCCAAAGCTCACGTTCAGCGACTCCTGGCCGCAACGCTGCCGGATGCCTTGCGGTTGCTCGCGGATGGTGAACCGTTGGTTGAGATCAACGACGTTCCTCCATAACGCGTCCTAGCATCGGCATTGCCTCATCGGCTTCTTTCGGGCAATATTCGCTGTCCGCTCCGAGAGGTTAACCATGACAAAACGTTCGCGCGCAACGCTGTTCGTGTGTGTCTTTTCACTTCTCACCGCAACGGTTTTCGGCCAGACCACGGCGTCGCTTGCCGGTGTCGTGAAGGCGTTCGGCGAACCGTTGCCGGGAGCGACGGTGACGATCACTTCGCCGGAGTTACAGCGATCGCGATCCACGATCACGGGGGAGACCGGAGCATACAGTTTCTCGGCATTGCCACCGGGCGAGTACTCAGTCTCGTTCGCGTTTTCGGGGATGGAGCCGCGCACGGTTCGATCGACGCTGCGGCTCTCGCAGGCCACGCGCGTCGACACGGTGATGGGCGCGGTCGGCGAGACGATCATCGTCGGCGCGAGGACGCCCTCGGTCATCGAGACGCCCGAGGTCTCGACGAACATGACCCTTCCCTTCATCGAGCGGCTGCCGGTGCAGCGCAACCAGCTTGCCACCGCGCAGTTCGCCCCGGGCGTCAACAGCAACACACTTTCCAATGGACAGCTCTACATTTCAGGCGGGCCGGGATACGACAACCTGGTGATGGTCAACGGCGTGGTGGTCACGGAGAACACGCGCGGACAGATGCGGCCGATGTACGTCGAGGACGCGATCCAGGAAACGACGGTGCTGACCGGCTCGATTTCGGCGGAGTACGGACGGTTTAGCGGCGGCGTCGTCAACACCATCACGAAATCCGGTGGCAACGAGTTGCGCGGATCGTTGCGCGACTCGCTCAGCAATCCGTCGTGGTCGGCGCAGTCGCCGGCGTTGGAAACGCGCGAGAACAATCTCAATCATGTGGCCGAGGGGACGCTTGGCGGATTCGTGCTGCGCGACAAGCTCTGGTTTTTCGGCGCGGGGCGCTGGGCGAAGAACGACACGGCGCGGCAGACGCTTTCGATTCCGGCGTTCACGACGAATCCGATTACGCCGGCGTCGCCCGCGATCAGCTATGCCGAGGGGAACGATCAGAAGCGGTACGAAGCGAAGTTGACCAGCCAGCTCGGCGCGCGGCAGACGTTGGCTGCGTCGTGGTTCGGGATCAACACGAAGGGCACCAACGCGCGCTTCTCGAACAACTTCTACGACGAAGCCAGCCTCACCGAGCGCGTCGATCCGGACTCGCTGCTGGCGGTTCATTACAACGCCAACCTGCTGACGAATTTGTTGGCCGAGGGGCATTACTCGGCGCGCAAATTCTCCGACCGCACCGGCGCGATGACGACGGACCTCATCGCAGGCACCGTCCTTCTTGACCGCGCGAACAACAACACGCGCTTCCACGCGCCATCGCTGTGCGACATCTGCGACGCCGAGCAGCGGAACAACGATGACGTGCTGCTCGAGGTGCACGACTTCTTCGATGCGAAGTCCTTCGGCAGCCACGATCTCGTCGCCGGTGTCGATCGCTTCGCCGAGCGGCGTTACGCGAACAACCATCAGTCGGGCAGCGACTTCTCGATTTTCGTCACGCGCGTCCAATACAAGGATGGCGTCATTTATCCCGTCATCACGCCGTCGAACGCCACGGGCGGCGGCACGTTCATCCGCTGGAATCCGATCCTCGTGCCGGCCGCGGCGAACGATCTGCGAACCGACTCCGCGTTCGTCAATGACACCTGGAACGCGACGCCGCGGCTCACGTTCACGCTCGGCGCGCGGTTCGACCGCAATCACGCCGAGGATGCGGATGGCGTGGTCAGCTCGAACGATCACCGGCTCTCGCCGCGACTCTCGGCGCAGTTCGACGTTCGCGGCGACGGCCGGCATCGCTTCAGCGCGTCGTTCGCAGACTACTCGTCGCGCATCGCGGACAGCATCGCGTCGTCGAATCAGTCCGCGGGCAACGCCGCGGCGATCGATTTCGCGTATCGCGGCCCGGCCATCAACAACGGCACGCTGACGGTGCCGATGGATGAAGCGATCCGCCGCATCTTCGATTACTTCAATACGCAGCAAGGCGGTACCGGCAACGTGACGGCGATCAACCTGCGCGCGAACGGATCGCGCACGATTCCCGGCTACGCGACGTACTTCGATGGCTCGCTCGCCTCGCCATCGGTCCGCGAGATCACCGCCGGCTACGGCACCGCGATCGGCAGGAGCGGATTCGCGCGCGTCGATTACATCCATCGCGACTGGCGCGATTTCTACGCCGCCAATGTCACCACCGCCACGAGGAAAGCGAACACGCCGCTCGGCATCCCGGTCGACCTGACGCTGGTCCGCAACAGCGACAATCTGCAGCGGCAGTATCGCGGCGTGCAGATGCAGGCGCGCTGGTCGCCGGGGCCGTTCGAGTTCGGCACGCACTACACATGGTCGAAGTTGCGCGGCAACGATGACAGTGAAAACGCCATGACCGGCGCCGCCACGAACATCGATCGCACGCTCTACTATCCCGAGTACTTCAACTACAGCCGCGTGTCGCCAATCGGATATCTGGCCGGCGATCAGCGCCATCGCCTGCGCGCGTGGGCCGGTTATCGCCTCGCTGTCGGCACGGGCTCGCTCGAAGCGACGCTGCTGCAGAGTTACGACTCCGGCTTGCCGTATTCGATCGCCGGCGCGATCAACCTGACGCGCTACGCCGGCGCTCCGGCGAACCTCGCCTACGCGACCGTTCCCAACGGTCTCTACTACTTCAGCGGACGCGGCGAACTGCGCACCGAGAGCGTCCGTTCCACCGATCTGGCGTTGCGTTACAGCATGCGCATCGCGTCGCTGGAGTTTTTCGCGCAAGGCGATCTCCTCAACGCCTTTAACAACGCCTCGCTCTTCGATCCGAAACTCCTCAGCACGACCGTGACCACCGCCGCGACGTCGACGACGTTCTCGCCGTTCAATCCCGCGACGCAGACGCCGATCGAATGTCCGCGCGGTGCTGCCGCCGCGACGTGCACGGCCATCGGCGCGAATTACCAGCTGGCCACGAATTTCGGACAGGCGCTGAACAACATGGCGTACCAGACGCCGCGCACGGTGAGGATGTCGCTGGGAGTGCGCTTCTGACTACGCGGTCTTCGCAGCGCCGCCGCTCTCCGCGGCGATCGCTTCCTCCTCGGTGCTGTAAATCTTGAACACCGCGTCGAGCTTGGCCAGCTTGAGCAGCTTCAGGATTCGCTCCGAAGGGTTGACGAGGATCAGCTTCCGGTTCTGGCCGGAGAACTTGCCGAGGTAGCCGACCAGCTCACCGATGCCCGTCGAGTCGATGTAATCGATCTTCGTGAAATCGATGATGACGTTGGTGCTCTCGTTCTTCAGCACGTTCTCCAGAGCCGCGGAAAAAAACTCCGCGCTCTCGCCGAGCTTGATGAGACCTTCCACATAAAGAATGGTGAAGTTCTCGGTGTGCTTTTTTTCGACGATCAAGTTGCCTCCCCGTGCTTCGCCGCGAGAGTAGCAAATCTGGGACCACAGCCCCGGCTGCTACGCGTGCAGCAATGTCTCGATGCTGTCCACCATGTCGCCGAAGGTCTTCATCGAGCGCGCCCGATCGTCGGGGATCGAGATGTGAAACTCCTCCTCGATGGCGAAAAGGATGGTCAGCGCGTCCAGCGAGTCGATGCCGGCATCGGCCAGCGGCGTCTCCAGCGACAGCTTGTCGTCCGGGACGTCTTTCTCCTTGCGGACGATGGCGATCAGTTTCTCCTCGATCTCGGCGCGCGTCATCGGCCCGCTATGATAACGCGATGCGCCGGCGCTATTGGCTGCTCTACCC
>JBAVBF010000577.1:0-6636 GCA_049586115.1 Thermoanaerobaculia bacterium
TGGGGGTCCTTCGACCGTCCTGCGGCGCTTCGCGCCTTCGGCGGCTCAGGATGACAGTTGCGGGTGTTTGCTCCTCCTTTTTTTCCGGCCCACGCTTTGCTTACTCACCTCAGCAGTAGCGCAACAAATCCACAATCAAAGCTGGAACCCGTTCGCATGCCTCGAACGCCATATTCGAAAACTCAGAGCGTCGTCGACAAGCTCCTGCAGAAGACCCGGCTGGAGATGCCGGCGATCGGGATGGAATCGGAATTCAACGTCTGGATCGACGAGATCGAGGTCGATCCGCGCGAGTACTGGGGGCATCCGGGTGCGTTCATCGACCGGCCGCTGCTGCCGCGCGAAAAGTCGTCGCTGCAGTTGCCGACCGGCGGGGCGGTGTATTTCGACCGAGGAGTGATCGAGGTGGTGACGCCGGTGATTGAAATCGCGCCGCACTCCACCGCCCGCATGGTGCGCAACCTGTGGGAGCAGATCGGGTTCGTCCGCGAACAGCTGACGAAGTGGGAAAAAGCGAACGGACACACGGTGCGGCTGAAGGCGTACAGCAGCCACTACAACATCTCTTACGAGATCCCGAAGCGCGAACAGAGCCCGAAACGAAACGAAAAAGCGCTGGCGCTGCTGCTGGCGTACATCCTGCCGGTTCCGGTGATGCTGGTGGCGTCGAACCGGCGCTCGACCGGCGTCGGCGTACGGCCGCGCGGCGGGAGGATTGAGGTCACGGTCGACTTCACTCCCGATCCGGGCCTGATGGTGGCCGCGGCCACGCTGATCGTCGGCATCGTCCGCGAGGTGATGAGCTGGCCGACGTACGACCTGTCGGTGCTCGGCAAGCTGCCGATCCCGATCGTCGACGGCGTCGTTCCCGGCAAGCACACCACGCGCAAGGGATGGCTGACGAAGGACTTTCACTACCCGAGCAGCCCGTACACGGCTGACGTCAACGCCCCGCTCTGGAAAACGCAGTTTGGCGAGACGATCTCGCTGCGCACGATGGCCTCGCGGACGGCCTGGTACTTTCGCCATTCGATCCGAAAGTATTCGGATCCGTTCAGCATGCGGCTCTTGTTCGCGATCCTCTCCGGGCGTGCGCCGTCGCTGCTGGAGCTGATCGATCGGCCGGCTGCGTACGACGATGTCGGCCATCTCTGCCGCTGGGGCCACGTCATCCACGAGCTGAAAAATTACGAGGCCGAGCTCGGACTGATGCGATCGAAACGGCAGGCGTGGGATGGGCAGTCGATCGACGAGTACGTGCTCGACCGAGCCAGAGCGCGCGACATCCATCTGACCGAGATGGAGACGGTGGCCGACGCGAAGATTTCGATTCCGCCTCCGGCCCGGCGGCCGGCCGCGCGATCGTCCCACCGGCCCTCCTCCAACGGCAGGTCACGAAGCCGCGCCTCGCTCTCCCGCAGACGCAACGACACCCCCGGAAAACTGCTGCCGCCACGTCCGTCGCAGTTTCTCGATCGGCGTGCGACGTCGTTGATGCCGCCCGAAACGGAGAATCGCCGCCGCGCCGCGGAACGCCGGCGGAAAAACTACAACATCCCCTTCCCTGATCGCCGCCTGACCCGCTCCGCCTACGAGCAGGTCTTCCTCAAGCTGGTGTCCGGCGGCAAGCTTCGCGTCGGCGACGATCTCTACAGCCCGGTCGGGATGAAGGGCTGGTACCACGCCATTTTCCGGCGCGTTTCCGACGGCGCCGAGCGGCTGATGACGATCGATCAGTTGTTGCAGAAGATGAACGACTGGCAGTGACCCCTTACAACGTCCGCAATACCGCGCGCACCGGACTTGCGTCCGCGCCTTTGATGCGGAGCGGGAGGGCGATCAGTTCGTACTCTCCCTCGTCGATGCCGGCGAGCACGAGGCCTTCGAGAATGGCCATGTCGTTGCGGGCGAAGGCGTGGTGGGCTTCGAGCGCTTTGGAGTCGAAGGGATCGACGGAGGGCGTGTCGATGCCGATCAGGCGGACGCCATGGTGGTAGAGATCGTCGACGAGCTCCGGCGAGAGGCTGGCGAAATCGTTGTTCCACTGGCGATGATCGGGAAACGTGCCGGTGCGAAAGAGGATGCGCGGCGCGCTGAGCGCTTCGATCTTGTCGGCGATGTGATCGGGCATGATCCGTTCGCCGCGCGCGACGTCGACATCGACCACGATGCAGCGTCCGAGGTAGAGATCGAGGCGGCGGCAGGAGATGTCGGCGCCGTCCGCGATGTAGTGGCTCGGCGCATCGGCATGCGCACCGACGTGCAGCGAAACGTGCATGTCGCTGAGCGTCAGATTCGCGCCGGCGTTCATGTCGGCGTTGATGGTGCGCACGAACGGCGTATCGCCCGGCCAGACGTTGATGCCGGCGTCGATGACAGGCGAGATGTCGATGAGTGCCATCAGGCGGCTGCGATGATTTTCATCTCGACGGAAATCGGAGTCGGCAGCGACTCGACGCCGACGGTGGTACGAGTCGGCTGGATGTTGCCCAGCACTTCCGCGTAGACGCGATTGAATCGATCGAAGTCACCTTTCATGTCAGTCAAATAGACAGTCACGTCGAGAATTTTCTCCAGCGAGCTGCCGGCCGCTTCGAGAATCGCTTTGATGTTGTCGACCGTGGCCCGCGTCTGGGCCTCGATGCCGGGCGGGATCTCGTTCGTGACCGGCCGGCGCGGGCCAATTCCTGACAAGAACAGCAGATCGCCGACGCGGCGCGCGTGTGGATACGGTCCGACCGGCGAGGCAGCGTTCGTGGCCATGATGGGAGCAGCGCGATCCTCCGGCCACTCTTCCTGCGAGCTCATCTCGCTGGCGCGGCCGACGTCTGGTCCGCCTTCGAGCACGTTGTGCGTTTCGAGGCCGGTCCCGATTTCGACGGCGCCTTCATCGAACTCTTTCTCGAAATCGAGCTCCTTGTTCGGATTCGGAGTCAGCTCGACGATGCCGTTGCCGGTGCCCCAGACCGGCTGGTAATCCCATACCTTGCCGTCGTATTTGTTGTTCTCGCCGGCCAGCGCGGCCAGCCACCAGATGGCCTTGAAGCCCATGTCGGCATTGGCCTCGCGGCCGAATTCGCGCGCGACCTGCGCCACGTCTTCGAGCCGCCCTTCGCCGAGCATCTCCAGGATTTTCCGATTCCACTCGTCGTCCTTCGACGAGGAGATGTGATCGTTGGCGATATCGATTTCGCCGACTTCGTAGCGGTTGGAGAGATTGGTCACGACGACCACGATCGTCTTCTTGCCGGAACGCTCGATCGCAGTGCGCGCGGCGCGGCCGAGGGCGCGCGTTTCATCGCGCTCCGCGTAGATGTTGCACGACACCACCGACGCCGGAATGGCATTGTTCGGATTGAGCAGCTTGAGCGCGACGACGGTGCCGGTGTCGATCGGGAAACCGTGATAGTCGACGGTCGCGGTCTGCATGCCGAGGCCCTTGCAGACCGAGGCGTACAACTTCCCAAACTCCGGATCGATGCGGAACGAGTACGGGATCTCGCCGAACTGGTACCAGTTCTGATCGACGAGCGTCCACTGCGGATTCGGGTCGGTTTGAAAGAGATGTCCGATCACCGAAAACCACTGCGTCGAATAGACGAGGATCAACTCGGCGCCGGAACGTTCGATCTCGCGTCCGATGGCCTCGTAGCTCTGCTTGAGCGAGGCCCAGCCGGCGTTCTGGTCCGCGGCGAGCAGGATGTGCGGCTGCCCCGGAACGAGGTAGGCCTTGTGGATCGATCCGAGCTCCATCGGCATGAAAGGTCAGTGCACGTACGAGTCGGCGGCGATGGCGACGTTGCGCGACTGGATGATCGACGTGGCCAGCAGTGCGCGGCGTCCGATCTCTTCCCACTGTTCGGTGTTCACGAGGTCGGGCACCGCCAGCGACGCGCCGAGGTTGACGGCCATGCAGCCGGCGTCGAGATAATTCTCGATCGTGTCGAGCGGTATGGGACCGCCGGCAAGCATCGGCACGTCGCGGATCGGACCGCGCAGCGTGCGGATGTAGTCCGGCCCGCCGAGGTAGAGCGCGGGAAAGACTTTGACGATGTCGCAGCCCGCTTCCCACGCGCGAATGATCTCGGTCGCAGTGCCGGCGCCGGCGACGCAGAGCAGGTCGTGCTCGTTCGCGTATTCGATGACGCTGACGTCCGTGTGCGGCGAGACGATGATCTTCGCGCCGGCGCGCCTCGCCTGCGCGGCATCGTTCGCACTGCGCGTGGTGCCGGCGGCGATGACGACGCCGCGCGCCGCATACATTTCCGCGAATCGTTCGATGAGTCCGAAGGCCTCGGGTGTCGTCAACGTCACTTCGATGATCCGGATCCCATTCCCTGCGAACGCGTCGGCCACCGACTCCGCGGCGGCGACGCTGTTCTCGCGCACGACGCCGATGATCTGCTCCATCGCTACCTTTTCGAACAGCTCTTTGCGAGACATGGGACGAAGGATATCGCGGGTTTGATAGCTCATAGCTGTTAGCTCTTAGCTCGCAGGGGAAACGGCCGAAGGCGGCGCTCGTTTGTCGTTCCCCTAACAGCTCAAAGCTAAGAGCTAAGAGCTTTGTTAAGCTACGCAATCCCATGGTCCTCATCAACAAAGCGATCAACGAGGTCACCGTCAAGCTCGTTTATTACGGGCCCGGGCTGTGCGGGAAGACGACCAATCTCGAGAAGATTTACGGCAATCCGAAGCTCGACAACAAGGGCAAGATGATCTCGATGTCGACGGAGACCGACCGCACGCTCTTCTTCGACTTCATGCCGATGGAGCTCGGCACGATCGCGGGGCAGAAGGTTCGCGTGCAGCTTTACACCGTGCCGGGTCAGGTGTTCTACGACGCCACGCGCAAGCTGGTCCTTCGCGGCGCGGACGGCGTGGTGTTCGTCGCCGATTCGCAATCGTCGATGCGCGATTCGAATCTCGACAGCCTGGAGAATCTGAAGGCCAACCTTCGCCTCAACCGCATCGATCCGCAGAAGGTGGCGCTCGTCTTTCAGTACAACAAGCGCGACCTGCCGAACGTCGATTCCGTGGAGACGATGAACGGCTACCTCAATCCGAACGGCGCGCCGATCGTGGAGGCGTCCGCGATCACCGGCACCGGCGTGACGGCCACGTTGCGCGCCGCGGTCGCGCGCATCCTCGACAATCTCAAGAACAACGTCGACACGACGCTGCACGAGGAGCCGGAGCTCGAAGCACCCGATATGTCGGCGAAGTCGGGCGTGACGCAGATGTCGGCGGGAACGCCAAAGTTGTCGATGAAGTCGACGCCGGCATTCGATGCCGAGGAAACGATCACGGTCTCTCCGTTCGAGGTGGATCCGCTCGATGTCTCGATCGAGGAGGAGGATCCGTTCGGTGTGATGGTCGCGGACAATCCATCCTCCGACCGTGACGCAAACGCGGAGTTGCTCGCATCCGCGCAGGAAGTGGTCCGTTCCCTCGAGCTCGCGCTCGAGCGCGCTCGCGCGCACGAAGCGGCGTTGCGCGCGAAGACAAAATAACGAGGCCGGATGGAGCGCTGGCGTTCCGTCGCCTACACGTCGCTCTTCGCGCTTTCCCCGTACGGAACGCAGTACGGATCATCCACATCGCAGCTTGCGAATTCGAACTGAATGGTCGTGTGCGTGATGCCGTACTCGTGATCGAGCATCGCATTGATGCGCGCCAGCAGATTGCCGGTGGAGCGTACCGGGACGTCGCCGACCATCAGATGACACGACAGCGCCGGACGCGATGCGCCGAGCGCCCAGATGTGCAGGTGATGAACCCCATCGACGCCATCGACCGCCGCAATCGCCCTCGTCACCGCCTCGGGGTCGATCCCTGCCGGCGTTCCTTCGAGCAGCAGATTGATGGCCTCGCGCAAAATCCCCCAACTGCTCCAGAGAATGAGGACGCCGATGGCGATGGAGACGGCGGGATCCCAGAACAGTGCGCCGGTGCGGCGGATGAGCAGCGCCGCGGCGATGATACCGGCCGAGGAGATGGCGTCGCCGAGCATGTGCAGGACGGCGCCGCGGATGTTGAGGTCGTGGCGTCCTTCCCCGCGCAGCCAGAGCGTGATCGCGCCGTTGAGGACGAGTGCGGCGGCCGCGGTGATGAGCATCGCGCCGCTGTTGACGCTCGCCGGCGTTCGCAGACGTTGTGCCGCTTCGACGAACAGAAAAATCGTGAACGCCGCCAGCGCGCCCGCGTTGATGAACGCGGCAAGCACACCGGCGCGATGCCAGCCATACGATTTCGCGCTCGTGGCCGGCCGCCGCTCCACGCGCACCGCGAAGAGCGCGAGCAGCAGCGCGAGCGTGTCGGTGACGTTGTGCAGCGCATCACCGATGAGCGCGAGCGAGTTCGCACGAATGCCGACCACGATCTCGACGACGACAAACGCGGCGGTGGCGATGGAGGCGATCAGCAGCTTTTGCGATGCGGCAGCGCCGGGCGAATGGTGATGGTGAGGCATCAGTGGATCAGTAGATTAGTGGATCGATCTACGAATCCACGAATCCACTACCGTGTCGATTTCTCCACTTTCTTCGACTTCGCCGCCACCGCCTCGGCCATCGAGACACGCTGCTCGCGCAACCGCGACGCGAGCGCGGCGTCAGACAACGCGACGATCTGCGC
>JBAVBF010000578.1:0-2230 GCA_049586115.1 Thermoanaerobaculia bacterium
ACCTCACACTCGCCCAGCAGCAAGCTCTGACAGGCGAGGTGCACAGCCACGAGCGACGACGAACAGGCGGACTGCACCGTCATGCTCGGGCCGGTGAGGTTCAACTGATGCGAAACGCGCGTCGTGAGGTAATCCTTCTCGTTTCCGATGAGGAGTTGTAAGACTTCCTCGCTGTGCATCCAGTCCGCCTGCGCCAGCAAGTGCAGGAGCAGATATGTGTTCTTGCCGGCCGAGGCGAAGATGCCGATGCGTGCGGGATGCGTCCACGCATCGCGTCCCGCGTTCTCCAGCGCCTCCCACGCGCACTCCAGAAACAGCCGGTGCTGCGGATCAGTGAGCGCCGCCTCGCGCGGACTGATCTGGAACAGCTCCGTGTCGAAGCTCTCGATGTCGTCGAGGACCGGCTTCGCGCGCACGTAGTCCGGCCGCCGCAGCACGTCCGGCGGCACGCCCGCGTTCGCGAGCTCCTCTTCCCCGAAGAACGTGATCAACTCCACGCCGCCGCAAAGCCTCTCCCAGAAGCGCTCGATGCTCGACGCGGACGGAAAGCGGCCGGCCATGCCCACGACGGCGATGGCGTTCCGGAGATCCTCGGGGAGTGTCGTGCCGTTCCTCATTCCGGCTCGCGATCCTCCTGCATCCAGGTCTGTCTGCGCCGCAACGCCATGCGCTCGATCTCCCGCGTCCGTCGCGGAGGCGCGGACCGCTCGCGGTGCGCGTCCGCGGCGGCGGACGATTGTAAGCGGCTCGCCAGCGCTCGCGGCGTCGGGAACTCGAAGAGCAAATGCACCGGGACGAGAGTCCCAAGCTCCTGTTCCACGCGCGCGCACGCCCTCATTGCCAGCAACGAGTGGCCGCCGAGGAGGAAGAAGCTGTCGTCGGGGGAGACCAGGCTTACGTGCAGCACCTCCGAGAAGATCCGGACGAGGTCCGCGATCCGTCCCGGCGGCGCCATCTCCTCGGCCGCACGATCGACGGGCGGCAGGCGGGCCAGCGCCTCGCGGTCGATCTTGCCGTTGCGGGTCATCGGAAACGACTCCACTACCACGAACTCCGAGGGGATCATGTAGGGAGGCAGATGGCGTGCTAGATACCACCGCAGCTCGCCCGCCGACGGGAGCGGCCCGCCGGTCGCGCGGAGGTAGGCGGTCAGCCGCGCATCGTAGTCGGCAGCAGACGTGACGACCACCACCACCTCGCCGACATCGGCGCGCTTCCGAAGCAGCGTCTCGATCGCGCCGAGTTCGACCCGGAACCCGCGCACTTTCACTTGCGTGTCGATGCGACCGAGGAACTCGATCGCTCCGTCCGAGCGCACCAGTGCGCGATCGCCTGTGCGGTAAACACGCGCATCCGCGGCGCCGGAGAACGGATCGGCGACGAACCGCTCGCGCGTCAGCTCGGGACGATTGCGATACCCGCGGGCAAGGCCAACCCCGCCGATCCACAGCTCGCCGGGAGTGCCGGACGGCAGCGGCGAGAGGTCCGGGCCCAGGACCTGTGCCGTCGTGTTCTCGATCGGCCGGCCGATCGGAGGCTGGCCGTTTCCCGCCTCTACCTCCGCGATCGTGCACCAGATCGTCGCCTCCGTCGGGCCGTAGAGGTTCCACACTTTCGCCGTCAACTGCAGTAGCCGGTCTGCAAGCGCGCGAGAGAGAGCCTCACCGCCGCAGAGCGCGCGCGTCGTCCGGCTTCCTAGCCATCCGCTTTCCGTCAACAGCCGCCACATGGATGGCGTGGCCTGAACGAACGTCGCGCCCGACTCCTCCACGGCCGCGGCGAGGCGGCGTCCGTCGCGGACTTGCTCCGGGTCCGCGATCCACACGCACGCGCCTGCGCAGAGCGGCAGAAGAAGCTCGAGGATGGCGATGTCGAACGACAGCGACGTCACGGCCAGCCAGCGGTCCGCCGCCGTTATCCCGATCTCTCTCCCGACTGCGGCGAGCGTGTTCACGAGCGCCTGGTGCGGTACCTCGACGCCCTTCGGCTCGCCGGTCGATCCGGACGTGTAGATGATGTACGCCAGCGTGTCGGGATCCGGATCGACGGCGACCTCTATGTCCGCTCCGGTTTCCTCGTCGAACCCCTCGACCATCATTCGAAGCCCGCAGTCCGCAACGAGCGCCGCCATGCGGTCCGGGGTGGAGTCCGGCGCGATCGGGACGAAGCACGCTCCCGCCTGGAGTACGCCGAGGAGCGCGACGACCGTCTCGGGCGAGCGGTCTAGGCG
>JBAVBF010000579.1:0-9959 GCA_049586115.1 Thermoanaerobaculia bacterium
GTAATATATGCTTGAGGGGTTAGGAAGTCAATGCTTGAGGGGTAAAGGACAACAAAATTAAGCACTCGGAATGTCATATGCACACGTTTTTGTGCAGATCGCGAGTTTTTGCGGCTAGAATATTGGATGTTTACGAGGAGGCTAGGCATGCAGCCAGACCAGCCGCAGGTGTCGCTCACTGATGACGAAAAGCTTGTCTTCGAGTTGGTCAGCAAAGCTCAACATCCGTCCACCCTCCGCGCTTTGTCCAGCCTTCGCGATTTCGAGCAACGCTCGATTGCGGAAGAGTTGAAGGGGTACGCGCGCAGTTGGAGCCATCCGTTAGAGCTTGCGTTAAAGTAATATATAGGGATGCCCTCGTGGAACGATTTGCTCTCAGAGCTTGACTCAAAGGGACCGTCGAGGGATTAGTTTGGCTTCAGCAGCAACAGCAAATCGCGCTCTCCACTATTAGCGATCTCCGCAAAGGCCGAAACGTGATTTTCTACGCATCGGCGTTCCTTCAAAAGCCGCTCGCCGAACATCACACGCTCCTAATGTTCGAGGAGATCAACGGCTTTATGTCCGTCATGTTCGGGATGGACGCGGACAAGGGTTGGAGCAAGGGGTTGACCCTTCTTCTACACACGCCGGGCGGCTCTCCTAATGCCGCCGATACGGTGGTTGCGTACTTGCGGGCGAAATTCAAATACATCGAAGTGATCGTACCTACGTATGCCATGTCTGCCGGTACGATGATCGCTCTCGCGGCGGACCGCATCATCATGGGTCGCCAGAGTCAGCTAGGACCGATTGACACGCAAATGCCGATCGGCGGCACCTACTACTCGGCACAATCAGTAGTCGATCTCTTCGAAGAGGCGAAGAAAGACATCCTGCCAAACAATCTTGATGCGGCCCACGTGTGGGCTCCCGTTCTTCAAAGCATGGGACCAGCTCTCCTACAGGAGGCCAAGAATGCTCTTGCGTACGGTGGCGGACTCGTTGAGAAGTGGCTGACTTCGGGCATGTTTAGGAAACGGTCAAACGCCGCCGAACTCGCAAAAACCACCGCAAGCCATTTCAATAGCGCATCGACACACAAAAGCCATGGGCGGCGGATCGATCGCGAAGAGGCGAAACGCTCCAACTTGGTAATTGAAGACTTGGAGAGGGTCCAAGCGCTTCAGGAGGCTGTATTAACGGCCTACCATATCGCCACTATCACTTTCGAGAAAACCCCATGCGCGAAGTTCCTGGCGAGTCACTCTGGCAGAATGTGGGTGAAGAATATCCCTCAGGTCCAGACCAGAGAACCTAGCGTCGCCATCGTGCAGCCGCCGCAGCCCTAGCAATCTCCGATCGTTTTTCTGGACTGAGACTCGCGGCCCGTGCCGGTCCGCCGATCTTGCCGCCGATGCGCCCGAATGCGGCAGCGGCGGCACGCATCGCATCCGTGATCTCGACCGGCGCATCATCGCAGGGCGCATCGGCCTCAGACCTCGCCGCGATCGTGTTCATGACCCGGACGGCAGCCTGCGCTTCGTCCTCGCGCTTCTTCGGGCGCTTGCTTGACCCCTTTGGCATCCGAGGAGTATCGGTTCGCTACTTCCGTTTGTCAAATGGCCGGAAGAGTTCAGACGGCGGGACGTTCAACGCATCCGCGAGTCTGAGGATATTTTCGAAGCACGGATTCCGACGCCCACGCTCCACGTCGCCGACGTAGTTCCGATTCAGTCCGGCCAGCTCCGCGAGCCTCGTCTGCGAAACGTCGCGTTTCTCGCGCAGCTCACGAACGTGCGCGGCGAACTTTTCGATCGGTCTGACTGCCACGCTTTGAGTGTGCAGCCATGTTCCTATTGCTCACCATGCTATGAGTGTGACATGCTATCGGTGTGCAAAAAAATAAGCCGATTTGGGAAGGGACTCCGACGCGGCTCGAAAAGTTCGTGCGGGCTTGGGGCGTCCCGTATTCGACTTTCGCGGAGCGTGCCGGGATCAGCTACACGCATCTTCTACGCCTTCGCAGGGGTGAGCAGGACCCCGGACGCCTCGTCATGATGGCGCTCGCGGACGCCGCCAGCGCGATGCTTTCCCGTCCCGTTTACATCGTGGAGATGTTCGAGCTGACGCCCGCCGATGAGGCGATTTACGCTGCCATCTTGGAGCGCAGGCAGGCGACGTGAAGGCGCACTCAATCGAAGTCCGCAACCCTCCCTCGTTCGTCATCGTGAGCGGCCCGGACGGGAAGCTCTGGCTGAACGCTCATCGCATCCTCAGCATGCGCGAGGACGGGCCGCGAACGTGGATAGAGATGGACAACGGCGAAGCGTTCCATGTCGCAGAGCGGGCAGCCGTGATTGCGGAGTATGTGCAGCGACCTACGGTGACCGTCGTAGCTGATCCGCCGGAAAGCAAGCCACGGTCGCGGACGCGGAAGGCAAGGTAACGATCGTTACTACGACGACGGGCGACTGGCGTAAACACTGGCGCAAACGTCTTCGCCGCGCAATAGACCTCTCGCGCCGCACGCAAGCGTCGATCGCGGAGCAAGCGGGCGTTACTCCTGAGACGCTGTGCCGCGTACTCAACGGCAGACATCCACGCCCGCAATTCGAAACCGTCGTGCGTATCATCCATGCGACGGGCGAAAGCGTCGGATGGCTTCTACGCGAGCCGCAGACGTTCCTTTCCGCCGACGACAGCGCGAGAATGCGTGAGGTCATCGATTTTCTGGAGTCCAGTTTCGCACCACGGAACCGGGCGATTAGCCGCTTTGACTGACGGCGATTACCCACCAATACCCACCATTACCCGCAGTTGTTACAACTTCCGCGTCAAACTAGACCACTACCTGGAGCCTCTTCGAAAAGGTCCGGAGCCTCTTCGAAAGGTCTGGAGCCTCTTACTTGACCTTCGTTCCCGCGGGGACTCCCGCGTCGACGCTGAGGAGGGACGGTTCGCCGTCGAGGGAGGCGGCGAGGATCATGCCGTTGGATTCGATGCCCATCAGTTTGGCGGGTTGGAGATTCGCGACGATGACGATCTTGCGTCCGACCAGCTCCTCGGGGGTGTATTTGGTGGCGATGCCGGCGACGATGGTGCGTTCTTCGTCGCCGGTGAAGACGGTCATCTTCATCAGCTTCTTTGATTTCGGGACGCGTTCGGCGGCGCGGACTTCGGCGACGCGCAGGTCGATCTCGAAGAATTGATCGATGGTGACTTTGGCGATGTCCGGCGGCGCGGCTTGCGTCGTTTCGATCGGCGGGCCGGCATTCGCGGGCGTTTCAGGCTTCTCTTCCATTGCTCCTCCGTGGATGTAGGCGGCGGCATCGATGCGCGGAAAAATCGCGTCGGTGGCGCGGACGGGCGCGCCGGTGGGGAGGCTGCCCCATTGCAACGCGTCGCGGGTGATGAAATCAGGATTGGCGCCGAGGCGGGTGAGCGCTTCGCGCGTGGTCGCGGGCATGAAGGGCGCCATCATCACCCAGACGATGCGCTGCGCTTCGAGCGTGTTCCAGAGAATGCGCGAGAGCGATTCGTCGGCGCCCGTTTCCTTAAACTTTTTCCACGGCTCGCGATTGACGATGTAGCTGTTCACCGCGACGAGCAGCTTCCACGCGGCGTCGAGCGCGCGGCCGAACGCGAGATCGTCCATCGCTTTCAGATACTCCGGCACGATCTGCTCCGACATGCGCAGCAGTTCGTTCGCGGGACATGACACCGGCGGCGTCTTTCCGCCGAAATAGGTGTCGGTCATCTTGATCGCGCGCGAAAGCGTGTTGCCGAGGTCGTTGGCGAGGTCGGCGTTGTAGCGAGTGAGGAAGGCTTCGTCCGAATAGTTCTGATCCTGGCCGAAGACCATCTCGCGCAGCAGGAAGTAGCGAAGAGGATCGGCGCCGAACTCGTCGATGATGTTGTACGGGCGCACCACGTTGCCGAGCGACTTCGAGATCTTCTGATTGTCGCGAAGCCACCAGCCGTGTCCGACGATCTGCTTCGGCAGCGGCAGTCCGGCAGCCATCAGGAACGCCGGCCAGTAGACGGCGTGAAAGCGCGTGATGTCCTTGCCGACCAGGTGAATATCGGCCGGCCAATCGTGATCGAACCGCGCATGCTCGCCGCTGCCGAAGCCGAGGGCCGAGATGTAATTCGTCAGCGCCTCCATCCAGACGTAGATGACGTGATCGGGATAGCCAGGGAATGGGATTCCCCAACTGACGGCCGTGCGCGAGATCGACAGGTCCTTGAGGCCCTGCTCGACGAACGACACGACCTCGTTCATGCGCGTCGCCGGATAGACGAAGTTCGGATTTTTGCGGTAGTGCTCGAGCAGCGGCTCGGTGAAGCGCGAGAGTTTGAAAAAGAAATTGCGCTCCGCGGTCATCTCGACGGGATGGCCGCTCTCGTCCTTCCCGTCGCGGACCTGATTGTCGGGGATGAACGTTTCCTCGCTCTGGCAATACCAGCCGGCATGCTCGCCGAGGTAGATGTTGTCCGGCATCCGCTCCTGAATGCGGCGGATCAACTCGTACACGCCGAGGCGGTGGCGCTGCTCGGTGGTGCGGATGAAATCGTCGTGGCTGATGTCGAGCTTGCGCCACATCTCGTGATGCTTGGCCACGACGCGGTCGGCCAGCTCGATCGGCAGGATTCCTTCCTTCGCCGCGGCGCGCTCGATCTTCTGGCCGTGTTCGTCCGCGCCGGTCAGAAACCAGACGTCGTCGCCCATCCGCCGTCGATGCCGTGCGACGACGTCGGCGACGACGTTCTCGTACATGTGTCCGATGTGCGGATCGTCGTTGACGTAGTGGATGGCGGTGGTGATGTAGAACTTGCTCATCGCGAAAGGGGAGGGATTGTAGCGCGGGCAAGTGCGCGCGTTCCGGCGATCAGTTGGGCTTGGTTCGCCGGCGGGTGGGCTGATGACGTTGCTCACGGTCGAACTTGATCATGGGCTGCGTGTCGGCGAAGCGCTGGTCGACGCTCTTGTCCGTCTCGTCCATGCGTACGGTCCACTTCTTGTCGAGGTGCAGGACGCTCTCGGCGACGAGTTGGAGCTCATGCCTTGTGGCTTCCAGGGCGATGTCGAAATACCGCCGCGTTTCCGCATGCATCGCAGCGTTTTCCTGCCGGACCGCCGCGAACTCCTGACGCGTTTCTTTTCGAAACTCGCCAAACTCCTGGCGCACCGAGGCGAATTCGCTGCGCATCTCTTCTCGTAGCGAGGAGGTTTCTTGTCGCAGACCGGAAGTCTCCTTCCGCAACTCGCCCAGGAACTCGTCGCGCATCGCGTTCAATAGTTCTTTCAGTTCTTCGTCGACCATGCGCGAAATCCTACCTCGGTTTACGACAGCGCCAAGAACTTCTACCCGTCGTAGAAAGGCGTCGTTTTGGGAAACTCCCGCCGCTGTCCGTCTTGACTCCTGCAAGGCAAACATCCCGTTTGCCCGACCCGGCAAGGTCACAGAACAGGAGAGAGATCATGTCCTACGCACGTCGCGGCGTTGTCCTGCTTGTCCTCTGTCTATCCGCGTTCCCGTCATTCGCAGAGACCCTCAGGCCGCGGGCGGCTTCCCGCGGAATGATCGTCGGATCGAAGTCGGTGCACACCGAAGATGCGGGGATCTTCTTCAGCGGTAGCTTCAGTTATACGGTCGGCGGCGGGATGGCGCGTGTGAAAGCCGACAACGTCACGAATCCGAACGGCACTGCCTCGGGGCAACTTCGCTTCAGTCTGTGGTGGACACCGAATGGACCGTATCCGTCCGCGGGTGGCACCAACACGGCGCAGTATGTCTTCACCACATCGCTCGCAGCCGGCCAGAGCATGAGCAACATCGACTCCGGCCTCACGCTGCCGTTTACCGATCCGGGGAACGGCTGCTACTACGTGGCGCTCGTCCTTGAAGAGAATGTCAGCGGCGTCTGGACGCAGCGCGACTACGGCAACTTCTCCTTGCGCATCTCGTCGGGACAGGGATGCCTCTTCTCGTTTACAGGCTCGCCGTTGACGATTTCGCCCGGCGACTCGTCGACATTGACCTGGAGTAGCGGCGGAACCGGCGTAACGATTGATAACGGACTCGGATCGCGTCCGCCCAACAGCTCGGTGAGCGTTTCACCTGCTGCAACGACGACCTACAACCTGACCGTTACCGGAACCGCCGACGGGACGCCGCGAACTGGGCAAGTCACGATCACCGTTGGTGGCTCGCCTGCGCCGACGGCCACGTTCTCTGCCTCACCGACATCGATCAACGCCGGCCAATCGTCGACGCTCACGTGGACCAGCACCAACGCCACCTCCGTTTCGATCGACAGCGGTGTCGGCAGTCAGGCGGTGAATGGATCGGTCAGCGTCAGTCCGGCCTCGACGACGACCTACACGCTCACCGCCAACGGACCGGGAGGGACGATTACGAAGACTGCAACGGTCACCGTCACGCAGCCGGCGCCTACCGCGACGTTCTCCGCATCACCGGCTTCGATCAATGCCGGTCAATCGTCGACACTCACCTGGTCCACGACCAACGCGACTTCGATCTCGATCGACAACGGCGTCGGAAGCAAGCCGGCGTCGGGCACCGCGACTGTGAATCCGGCCAGCACCACGACCTACACGTTGACGGCGACCGGCCTCGGAGGAACGATCACGAAGACAGCCACCGTCACGGTCGCCCAACCCGCGCCGACGATCTCCTTCTCCGCGACGCCCTCCAACATCGCCGCGGGTCAGGGCGCATCACTCGTTTGGAGCACGACCAACGCAACCTCCGTGTCGATCGACAACGGCGTCGGAGCGCAGCCGGTGTCGGGTTCCGTCACCGTTCATCCGGTCGGGACCACGACGTACACGCTGACCGCGAACGGGCCGGGCGGAACGCTGAGCAGCCAGGCCACGGTCACCGTCAGCAACCGGCCGAGCATCATCTTTTCCGCGACTCCGGCCTCAATCGTCAGCGGCTCCTCGTCGACGCTGACCTGGGTGGTGACGAACTCCACGTCCGTCTCGATCGACAACGGCATCGGTGCGCAGGCGGCCAGCGGATCGATGAGTGTCTCGCCGTCGCAGACGACGGCGTACACGCTCACCGCGACCGGACCGGGCGGCACGTCGACCGCGGCCGCGTTGGTGACGCTTGTCGTGGCGCCAACGATTACCTTCACGGCAACTCCGGCCGTGATTTCGCCCGGAGGTTCGAGCACGCTCTCCTGGTCCGTGTTCGGCGCTGACTTCGTCACCATCGATCAGGGCATCGGGTCCGTCTTCGCGGTAGGAACGCGTAACGTGTCGCCGACGCAGGCAACCACCGTTTACCACCTCACGGCGACGAATATCGCGGGAACGACGACCGCCTCGGCGACCGTGACCATCGGCACGCCGGCGCCGCCGAAACGCCGGGCGGTCAGACACTGAGGCTATCGCTAACTCATTGATTCCAAGCCGGTAAGCAGCCTAAAAAACAGGTTCAGCAATTGCAATGGCCCTCCCAGCCAAAGACGGCGGGGAGGGTTACGCAATGCGGGCTTCAACAGAGCCGGTGGCCTCGACGGGGATCGCCGGACTGGATGCGATTCTCGGCGGCGGTTTTCCGAAAGATCACGTCTACCTGATTCAGGGTGATCCCGGCGCGGGCAAGACCACCCTCTCGTTGCAGTTCCTGCTCGAGGGCGTCAAGCGTGGCGAGAAAGCGCTTTACATCACGCTTTCCGAAACACGGCGCGAACTGCACGCCGTCGCCAAGTCGCACGGCTGGTCGCTCGATCAGGTCGAGATTTGCGAGCACCTCGTGCGCGAGGAGACGCTCCGCGAAGAAGAAGACACGACGATTTTCCATCCCTCGGAAATCGAGCTCGGACAAACCGTCTCGCGTTTGCTGGAGGAGGTAGCGCGCGTCAATCCGCAGCGCGTCGTACTCGATTCGCTTTCCGAGATCCGTCTGCTGTCGCAAAGCAATCTTCGCTATCGCAAACAGATCCTGGCGCTCAAGCAGTACTTCACGAACCGCGGCGCGACCTCGCTCTTTCTCGATGACCGCACTTCGGAAGGGAACGACCTTCAGCTGCACAGCGTGCCGCACGGCGTCCTGGTGCTGGAGCGGCGAGCGCCGTTGTATGGCGCGCCGCGGCGTCGCCTGGAGATCATCAAGCTGCGCGGCGTCGACTTCCACGGCGGCTATCACGACTTCAACATCCGGCGCGGCGGCATCGAGCTCTATCCGCGGCTGGTCGCTGCGAGGGAAGGCGGCGACGGTGGCGACGGCCATCTCGCCAGTGGCATCGACGAGATCGACGCGCTCCTCGGCGGCGGCATCGAACGCGGCTCGAGCACATTGATCATGGGCCCGGCCGGCGTCGGAAAGTCGACGCTGGCAGTGCAATACGCCGTCGCCGCCGCAAAACGCGGCGAAAAGTCCGCTCTCTTCATCTTCGACGAGAGCCGGCGCAGTCTCCTGAAACGCTCCGCGGCGGTGGGGATGGATCTGGCCGGGTCGTTGAAGAACGATCTCATCACCGCGCAGCAGGTCGATCCCGCGGAGCTCGCGCCCGGCGAATTTGCGAACCTCGTGCGCGACGCCGTCGAGAAACAGGGAGCGCGAACGATCGTCATCGACAGTCTCAACGGCTACCTCAACGCCATGCCCGAGGAGCGCTTCCTCACGTTGCACCTGCACGAGATGCTCACCTACCTCGGCGATCACGGCGTGGCCACGATCCTGGTCATGGCGCAGCACGGCCTGATCGGCTCGAACATGATTTCGTCCGTCGACGTCAGCTACCTCGCCGACTGCGTCGTGTTGCTGCGCTACTACGAGGCGGAAGGCGAGTTGCACAAGGCCATCTCGGTCATGAAGAAGCGCAGCGGCGACCATGAGAAGGCCATCCGCGAATTCAGCATGGACGAGAGCGGACTGCACGTCGGCCCGCCGCTCAAACACTTCCGCGGCATTCTTTCCGGGATTCCCATCGTCGAAGACAAATGACTGCATTGATCGAAACGGACGACGTCGCGACCGGCAATCGGCCGCTCCGGATTCTGCTCCTCGCGCCGACGGGGCGGGATGCGGAGACGACCGTGCAGATCCTTTCGCGATCCGGCTTCGCGTCCGAGGCGTGCGCGGACGCCGAAGCGCTGTGCCGCGCCATCGAGCAAGGCGCCGGACTGGCCATCGTCACTGCCGAGGCCTTGTCGCCGCGCGCGATGCGGCGCCTCTCACAGACATTCGGCACGCAGCCGCCGTGGTCGGAGATCCCGCTGATGATTTTCGTGGCGCAGCCGGAGATGGATCGCGCGGCGCGTTCGTTCGAGGCGCTCGGGCCGCACGCACACGTAACGCTCGTCGATCGTCCGATCCACGTCAAAACGCTGCTGAGCTCCGTGAGAACGTCGCTGCGCAGCCGTCTGCGCCAGTACGACATCCGCGACCTGCTCGCCGAACAACAGAAGCTGCTGGAGAACGAGCGCGCCTCGGCGTTGCGGCTGTCAGGACTGGCGGAGGCGTCGCTGGCCATCGCCTCGGCGCTGTCGCTCGACGACGTCCTGAAAATGATCGCCGACCAGGCGGCGAAGGTCATCAACTCGGCGTTCGCGTTGATCTGGTTGAAAGTGAATGAGAACGCCGGCCGCCGGACGATCGTGGCGATATCGACCGAAGCGGAAGGAGAGCGCGATGGCGTCGACGAACGCTCCGAACAACTCCTCAATTCGATCGCGCATCAGATCCGCGGCTCGGTGAAACTGACCGGCGAGCAGCTGCAGAAACTCGGCGGCATGCCTCTCTTCGAAGGAGTGCGCACGCTTCTCGCGGCGCCGCGGTTGGAACGCGAAGGCGAACCTGCCGGCCTGCTGATCCTCGCCGAAAAACCAAACGCCGCGTTCACCGCCGACGACGAAACGGTGCTCACGCAACTCGCGCAGATGGCGTCCGTGGCCGTGCAGAACGCGCGGCTGTATCGCGAAGCGCAGGACGCCAATC
>JBAVBF010000580.1:0-6045 GCA_049586115.1 Thermoanaerobaculia bacterium
CTGTCGTTGTTGTCGCGCGAGAAGCTCATTCGTTTCAGCGACGAGGTCGGCGTCGATTCCGGCTATCGGCCGTACGGCTATCTCTTCATCGCCCGCAGCGAACAGGCGATGGCGCAACTGCGGAGCGCGAATGAGCTGCAGCACGCGTGCGGATTGCCCGAGGCGCGCGTGATCGATGCCGAGGAAGTGCGGAGGATCAATCCGGCGGTCGTCGATGACGCGATCGTCGGCGGCACGTTCTGTCCCACCGACGGTTTCATCCGCGCGATGAAAATCCTCGGCGGCTACTTCGTGGCCGCGCAACGGCTCGGCGTCCGTTTCGAATTCGGAATCACGGTGCGCGGCATGCGCATCGAAGGCGATCGCATCGCGGCGCTGGAAACGTCGCGCGGCGAAGTACACGCGGACGTCTTCATCAACGCCGCGGGCGCGTGGGCGGGCACGCTCGGAGTCGACATTCCGGTCGCGCCGCTGCGGCGGCAGGTTGCGGCGACGATCGAGACGGACGTCCTTCCGGACACGATGCCGATGACGGTGTGGGCGGACGACGGGTTCCACTTCCGCGTCCGCGACCGTCGCGTGCTGCTGCTTTGGCCCGACTCGCCGCCGTCGAGTTTCGACGCGGCGTTCGATGGCGCGTCCTGGCTGCCGCAAGTGCTCGCATTCACGAACGCACGCGTGCCGTGCCTTCGCGACGTCCCGATCGATCCCGATGCATGCTGGGCGGGACTCTACGAGATGTCGCCCGACCATCACGCGATCCTCGGCCGTGCAGCTCTCGCCAATCTTTACCTCGCCAACGGCTGCTCCGGACACGGTGTCATGCACGCGCCGGCGATCGGACAGGTTCTTTCCGAGTTGGTTCTCGATGGACAGTCGTCGATCGATATTCACTCGCTGCGGCCGTCGCGCTTTGTCGAGGGTGAGGGGATCGAGGCTTCGGCGCTGCTGTAGTCGCAGAAGGCTTTTCACGCGGAGCCGCGGGGACGCGGAGAGAGGCAGCGGTTTTCTCCGCGCCTCCGCGTCTCCGCGCGAAAAGGTTTTCTTTCGAGCACGCGGCGCATCCAATGCGCCATGAAACGATTCGATCCGCGGCTCTACCAGATCGGCGCACTGACCGTTCTCCTGCTCTACGGCATCTTCGCGCTCAACTTCGATATCACGCTGTTCCGTGCTTCCCTCCTCACAGGAACCGCGATTGCGACGCAGGCGATTTGCAGCCGGATTAAACACATCGCGTTCGATCCGCGCAGCGCCGCGATTTCGGGACTCTCGTTATCGTTGCTGCTGCGCAGCGACTCGACCGCGTTGCTGATCGCCGCCGCGGTCATCGCCGTCGCCAGCAAGTTCGTCATCAGAGTTAAGAACAAACACATCTTCAATCCGACGAACGGCGCCATCGTCGCGATGATGCTGCTGTCGAACCGCGTCTGGGTCTCGCCGGGTCAGTGGGGCAACATCGCGTTCTTCGGATTCCTCATCACCTGCATCGGCGGACTGGTCGTCAATCGCGCGGCGCGCAGCGACGTCACGTACGCGTTCATCATTTTCTGGAGCGCGCTCGTCATCGGGCGGTCGCTTTATGTCGGTGAGCCGCTGACGATTCCGTTTCATCGCCTGGAGAGCGGCGCGCTGCTGCTCTTCACTTTCTTCATGATTTCCGATCCGAAGACCACGCCTGACTCGCGTGCCGGACGGATTCTCTTCGCCGCGCTCGTCGCGTTCGGCGGCTGGTACATCAACTACCGGCTCTTCCGGACGAACGGGATTCTCTGGTCGCTCGCCGGCGCCGCGGTTCTTGTCCCGATCATCGACGTCCTGTTGCCGGCCACGCGCTACCGCTGGCGCGCGGAATCCGCAACGCCCGCGCCGCAACCTCACCAACTCGCAACCGCAGCTTAAGGAGGCACTCATGCCGAAACGCAGCTTCATCCTCATCCTCACGTTGTTCGCCGCAACACACGCGCACGCGTTCTGCGGCTTCTACGTCGCCAAGGGCGATGCGAAGATTTTCAACCGCGCATCGCAGGTGGTCATCGTCCGCGACCAGGACCGCACCGTCATGACGATGGCCAACGACTTTCAGGGGAGCGCGCGCGACTTCGCCGTCGTCATTCCGGTGCCTACGAAGATCGAGCGCGGACAGATTCACGTCGCCGAGAAAGCGCTCATCGATCATCTCGACGCCTACTCCTCGCCGCGTCTCGTCGAGTACTTCGATCCCGATCCGTGCGAAGTGCTGAAGCCGCAGGCGGACATGCGAAACGCCGTCTCGGAAGCGATTACCGTAACCGCGAGCGCTCCGGCTCGCGCGAAGAGCCTCGGCGTCACGATCGAAGCGAAGTACACCGTCGGCGAGTACGACATCCTCATCCTCTCCGCGAAAGAGAGCAGCGGACTCGAAACGTGGCTCACCGAGAACGGCTACAAGCTGCCGAACGGTGCGGCGTCCGTGCTCGGCAGCTACATCCGCCAGAACATGCACTTCTTCGTCGCCAAAGTGAACCTCGGCGAGCAGGCCCGGCTCGGGTTCAACTACCTGCGTCCGCTGCAGGTCGCGTACGAGTCGCCGAAATTCATGCTGCCCATCCGCCTCGGAACGGTGAATGCGAACGGCGCGCAGGAATTGTTCGTCTACGCGATCACGACACGCGGCCGCGTCGAAACGACGAACTACAAGACCGTGAAACTGCCGAGCGACGTCGACGTCCCGCTCTTCGTGCGCAAGGACTTCTCGCCGTTCTACAAAGCGCTCTTCACCGAACAGGTCAGGAAGGAAGACATGAGCGCCGTCTTTCTCGAATACGCCTGGAACATGAGCTGGTGCGATCCGTGCGCGTCCGAACCGCTGGCGCAGGATGAACTGCGCAAGCTCGGCGTCTTCTGGCTCGACGCCGGCAGCAACGTCTTTCTCACGCGGCTTCACGTCCGCTACGACCGCGAGCACTTCCCCGAGGATCTCGTGTTCCAGGAGACCGGCGATCAGCGTTCATTTCAGGCGCGGTACGTTCTTCACCATCCCGTAAAACCCGGGCAGTGCGATGCGGCCATCGCGTACCGGCGCGAGTTGCGTGAGCGTCAGCAAAAAGAAGCGCAGAACATCGCCGAGCTGACGGGATGGAACGTCGACGAGATGCGCCGGAAAATGCACCTCGATACGGCCAGCGTCACACCGGCCGAAAAGAGGTGGTGGGAAAAGATCTGGTGATGTTCACCAATCGCTCACGAACCGGCGGCGAGGCGGTGCGTACATTGGCGCATTCGAAAGGAGAAGCCAATGAAACACTTCCTCGCCGCAGCGGCCGTGGCCCTGACGGCCATCGGCGCATTTGCACAAGGCAGCATCACACTTCCTCCCTCCGGCGGTAACCAACGGAGCACGGTCACGCAGCAGATCGGTCCGGTCACGGTTTCAATCGACTACAGCAGTCCGCACGTCCACAGTCCGCAGGGTCAGGATCGCCGCGGAAAAATCTGGGGGACGCTCGTGCCGTACGGCATGGCCAACCTCGGCTTCGGCACCTGCAAAGAGTGTCCGTGGCGCGTCGGCGCGAACGTCAACACCATCTTCACCACCTCTGCCGACATCCAGGTCAACGGCTCCACGCTTCCCGCCGGAACCTACGCGCTCTTCGCGATTCCGCAGCAGGACGAATGGACGTGGGTTTTCTCGAAGAACCACACCTCCTGGGGCAGCTTCTTTTATGACCCCGCCGAGGATGTGCTGCGCGTCAAGGCGAAACCGGAGAAGGCCGAGTATCGCGAAGTGCTCACCTTCGACTTCACCGAACGCAAAGACGATCACGCCACCGTCGCCATGAAGTGGGAAGAGCTTGCCGTGCCGATCGACATCAACGTCCCGAACGCCTCCGACCTCTACGTCGCGAGCATCCGCAACGAGTTGCGGAACTCGCCCGGTTTCAGCGACGCCGAATGGCAGCAGGCAGCGCGCTACGCGCTCGACAACAAACATCCCGCCGAGGGTCTCCAGTGGGCGGAGCGCTCGATCAATCCTGCCGGTGGAATCGGCAAAAAGAGCTTCACGAACCTCATGACGCTGGCCGACGCGCAGGAAGCGAACGGCAAGACCGCCGACGCAGCAAACTCGCGCGAGGAAGCGATGAACGATCCGTCCGCGACCGTCTTCGATCTGCATGGCTACGGACGCCAGCTCATCGCCAAAGGCAAGAAAGAGGAAGCGCTGAAAGTCTTCCAGCTCAACGCCAAGCGCAATCCCGGCGTGTGGCCGACGAACGGCGGACTGGCCCGCGGCTACTCCGCGACCGGCAACTACCCCGAAGCGCTGAAGTACGCGAAGCTGGCGTTGGCGCAGGCGCCCGATCCGGGCAACAAGAAGAATCTCGAGGGCATGATCAAGAAGCTCGAAGCCGGGCAAGACGTCAACTAATAACGTTCAGTCGTGAAAAGGCCCGCCGGCTGGCCGGCGGGCTTTTTTGTCCAGCCGTCGGCATGTTGGCTAAATCAGGCGCGAAATCCGCATTGCTCGCGCCCCAGTTCGGTAGTGTTGCTACCGGACTTCAGCAAACTTACGACGAACTGGAGAGTTGTTTATGTCGAATCGCGCGCGCGTGGCTGTCGTCGCTCTTCTCATCTTCCTCGTCTCCTCAGCACTTTTTGCCCAGACCACCTACTACCTCAAAGGCGATCCCGCCGACCAGGCAAACAAAGTCGCCAACGACACGGCCAGCGGCACGATCGGCACCGCGACCTTCGACACCTCGCCGCCCACCGGCACCGCACCCGTCACGCAACTCGGCAGCCAGTTCACGAACGAGGACTACGTCGGCAATCCCCTCAGCATCTACTGGTCCGGCCCGTTCTCCGGCACCGTCTCCGGCGTGCTCGATCTGCAGTGGTACTGGTCGACCCTGAATCCGGAAACGATCGCGCTCGGCGGCGCAGTCTCCGTCAGCGTTTTCGCCGATCCTGACTACAGCGCCGATCGCGCGCAGCCGCAGCGGCTAATCGGACGCGCCATCGTTCCGTTGACCGGCATCAGCGCGACGCCGACGCTGATTCAAAGCCAGATCCCGGTCAGCGGCACGATCAACGGCACGCTGCTCATCCAGGTCGTTCCGCAGTTCGCCGACTCCGGCAACGGCATCAACGTCTTCTACAACTCGACGGCCACGCCCTCCAGCTTCACGTTTCACAGCGCGCCGCAGCGCGTTCCGTTCCCTGCCGCGACGCCGGCGAACGGACTGCCGCCGCGCTTCAGTCTCTTCACGCCGTCCGCGGCGCAGCTCGCGAGCGGCCTCGGCATCGACGCCGGCGAACCGTCGATCGGTTCCAACTGGGTCACCGGCAACGTTCTCTTCCAGTCGCTCCTGACGACGTTCAAAGTCTCGTTTGACGACTCCTGCCCGACCAGCCCGACGTCGACGTGGGTTGCCAAACAGTCGCCGATCACCGGCACCGAAAGCTTCGACCCGATTCTCTGGACCGACTCGAAAGTCGGCCGCACGATCGTTTCGCAACTCGTTTTCGCCAGCACCGAGAGTCTCTCCGCGATCACCGACAACGATGGCGATACTTGGATCCCGTCGCACGGCGCCGGCATCGCCTCGGGGATCGATCACCAGACCGTCGGCGGCGGACCGTTCCACGCGCCGCTGCTCGCCGGCGCCTTCTATCCGAACGCCGTTTACTACTGCGCGCAGGACATTGCGCTCGCGAACTGCGCGGTGTCGCTCGATGGCGGCGTCACGTACGGACCGGCCGTTCCGATCTACCTCAGCCAGCAGTGCGGCGGTCTGCACGGCCACGTCAAAGTCGGACCGGACGGTGTCGCGTACGTTCCGAACAAAGACTGCGGCGGCAGGCAGGGCGTCGTCGTTTCCGAGGACAACGGCATCACCTGGAACGTGCGCACGGTACCGAACAGCATGGCCGGCAACAGCGATCCATCCGTCGGCATCTCGAAAAACGGCCGCGTCTACCTCGGCTTCGTGGACAACGACAACCATCCCGTCATCGCCATCTCCGAGGATCACGGCCAGAGCTGGCACGACGTGAAGGACGTCG
>JBAVBF010000581.1:0-2277 GCA_049586115.1 Thermoanaerobaculia bacterium
GCTTCTCTCCGCGTCCCCGCGTCTCCGCGTGAAAACAGCTTTCGACCCTACAGAATCTTTCCCCCACTCCTCACCACCTCCGCATAAAACTTCGCACTCTCCTTCGGCGTGCGTTTCAGCGTGGCGAAATCTACGTGGACGATGCCGAAGCGTTTGGTGTAGCCGAGGGACCATTCCAGGTTGTCGAGAAGGGACCAGACGAAGTAGCCGCGGACGTCGGCGCCTTTTCCGATCGCGTTTGCGACGGCGCGGATGTGCTCGCGGAGATAGTGGATGCGAAGGGGATCGTTGACCACACCGTCGGTCGCAGTGGGAGGGTCGTAGAACGCGGCGCCGTTTTCGGTGACGTAGAGCGGCGTCGGGCCGTAGCGGTCGCGGAACCAGAGCAGGACGTCGGTCAGTGCCGGCGCGTGCACTTCCCAGCCGGTCTCGGTGTAGATCGACTGCGGCTGGCGGACGCGCGCGGCGCGCTCCACGACCTGCGCGGGATCGTTCTTCGTCACCGCGCGGAGGTAGTAATTGATGCCGACGAAATCGAGCGGCTGCTTGATGAGATCGAAATCGGACGCGGGAAACTGCGGCCATGCTTCGCCGAAGATGTCCGCCATTTCCTCGGGATACTCGCCGCGGAAGACGGGATCGAGATACTGCCGGTTCATGTAGGCGTCGGCGCGGCGGGTGGCCGCGAGGTCGTCGTCGCTTTGCGAGTCGGGATATTTCGGCTCGATGTTCACGACGATGCCGATGGCGTGCTTGCCGATGGCGCGGTAGGCCTCGACCGCACTGCCGTGCGCCCGCAAGAGATTGTGCGTTGCGAGCGGCGCTTCGAACAGATTGCGGTGGCCGGGCGCGAGTGCGCCGTGAAGATAGCCGCCGTCGGTGACGACCCACGGCTCGTTGAGCGTGGCCCACCATTCGACGTTGTCGTCGAGCGCGCGGAAGGCGACATTCGCGTACTCCGCAAACCAGTTGGCGACGTCGCGATTCAGCCAGCCGCCGCGATCGTCGAGTGCAGCGGGAAGGTCCCAGTGGTACAGCGTGGCCATCGGCAGGATGCCGGCGTCGCGCAGCGCGTCGACGAGGCGGCGGTAGAAATCGAGCCCTTTCTGATTCACGCGGCCGGTGCCGTCGGGGAGGATGCGGCTCCAGGAAATGCTGAAGCGATACGCCTGCATCCCCAGCGATTTCATGATCGCCACATCCTCGGCGTAGCGGTTGTAGTGATCGCAGGCGACGTCGCCGGTATCGCCGTTGGTCATGCGGCCGGGCGTGTGGCTGAAGCGGTGCCAGATGCTCGGGCCGGCGCCATCCGCGAGCGGCGATCCTTCGATTTGATAGGCGGCGGTTGCGGAACCCCAGACGAAACCGTCGGGGAAGCGGGCGTCGGTCATTCGCTTGATCTCCTCATTGACAGCCACACGGAATGTGAGTAGCGTACCGCAAAATGTAACCGTTTACATTCCAGCGGATCAGTCGATGAGTAGATTCGTGGACCCAGAAGGAGCAGCCCCGGCGGCAACCCATCAATCCACGAATCCACTAATCGACTCATCATCATGCCGGCCAGACCGCAAGCTCGTAAGGTACGCCGCAACCGCGCGGCAGCAGCGACGATTCACGATGTCGCCGCGCGTGCAGGCGTTTCGGTGGCCACGGTCTCCCGCGTCCTCAACGGCAAAGAGCTGGTGCGCGCGGAAACGTCGCGTCACGTTCGCGCCGCGGCGAAGTCGCTGCGCTACGTACCCAACGTCGCGGCACGCTCGCTCAGCATCCGGCGCAGCCAGACCATCGGCATCGTTCTGCCCGACGTGCACGGCGAGTTTTTCTCCGAGGTCATTCGCGGAATCGATCTGGCGGCGAGGGCGCAGGGGTATCACATCCTCGTCTCCGGCTCGCACAGCGATCCGTCACAGATGCTGGATGTCGTCGACACGATGCGGGGACGCGTGGACGGGCTCGTGGTCATGGCGCCCGACGTCACGCTCGCGCCGCTCGACGAGTTGCGCGCGCGGGCGATGCCGGTCGTTTTGCTCAACTCGGCCACGCCGAACGGCGACGCCATCACCATCGACAACTACGGCGGCGCGCGGGCGATGATGCGCCATCTGCACGAGCTCGGGCACACGCGCATCGCGTTCGTGCGCGGACCGCAGCACAACGCCGACGCGCGCGAACGGCTGCGCGGCTATCGCAACGCGATGCGCGGACTGGCGCCTGCGTCGTTGCGGGCGCTGGAATGCAGCGGCGACTTCACCGAGGAGTCGGGATTTGCTGCGG
>JBAVBF010000582.1:0-34774 GCA_049586115.1 Thermoanaerobaculia bacterium
GCGCAACCGTTTCTTTGACGTGGCCTGTTCGTAGGGCAGGCCGTACGCTGTCAAGTTCTGGAAGAGCTGTCCCTCAAGCTCGTTGCGATCGACGAGCATGACCACGGTGGGCCTCTCATTACGTAGCGCTGGGTGTTCGAGGATCTGTTCGGCCGCAGTGATCATCGTGAAGGTCTTGCCCGAGCCCTGGGTGTGCCAGATCAACCCGTGACGCTTCTCCGGATCGAGGGCGCGGTCGACCACCTTCTCGACGGCGCGAGTCTGGTGCTGGCGCAGAACGATCTTTCTCAGCTCATCGTCGCGCTTGTAGAAGATGATCCAGTCGCGGAGAAGTTTGAGGAAGCGTTCGCGTCCAAAGAAGCGCTTAACCTTCCGTTCGAAGTTCCCTTCCTCTTCGTCTTTCCAGTTGAAGAGGTTCTTCCTGTCGAGATTCCAGGTGACACCGTAGTAGAAATCAACGAGTCGGGTCACGTCGAAGATCTGAGGCGCGGTGAGAAGTTCTGGCGTCTCTCGGTGGTATCGGCGCACCTGATCAATGCCTACGTCAATGGCATCACTCTTGGTCGCACCTTTCGCTTCGACGAGCGCGACGGGGATGCCATTCAGCGTGAACATGACATCAGCGCGGTTTGCATGCTGGCCGTTGGTGTATTTCCACTCGTCAGTAACATGAAAAGCGTTGTGTGCCAGATGCTCGTAGTCGACGATCATGACGTTGCGGTGACGCTTCTCGGCTGCCACGTAGACGGTGCGTTCTCCGCGGAGCCACGCGAGGACCTCGGCGTTTCCTTCGATATTGGTCCGCACACTCTCGATACGGCCAATGGCCTCTCCGACATTCTCGGGAGTGACGACGCCTGGGTTGAATTCCAAGAGCTTCCGCTCAAGAGTCTTGTAGAGAAGTGTTCCGCTCTCGCCTCCGCGTTCGGTGATTGCTTCATCGCGAGAGAGAATGGTCCATCCAACGTCACCGGCGTAGCGGACGAGGGGGTCTTGGACGCCGAAGCGTTCGTTTCCGAGGCTAGGCATGAGTGTTTGATTGATGTTCAAGGATGGGTGTGACACGAAGTGTGCCGGTCATGAGCTGATCGAGCGTTGAGCGGAAGAGTGCAGCCAAACTCAATTTGCGGCTCTCGCTCGCGTCTATTCGGCGGTCCACGGCCGAAAGGACCTCGACAATCTCACGCTGCTCTGCAATCGGGGGAACTAGGACAGGGAAATCTCCAAGCTTCGTAGAATTGATACAGGCAAGGTTTGTGGTTTTGTGAGCAACGGTCAGAAAGTAGCGCTTCCCATACGGGCTTTGGGCCATATAGGCGAAAAACTCAGGCAGGAGGCGCTCCTTGTTAGCGCGAACCGCGAAGACGTGGTTCTGATGTACGCACTCTGCGATCTCGCCGTTCCAGATGTAGCCGCGACCGAGTTTGTCGAAGTCGCCGCCCTCCGTCAAAAGTACGTCCCCTGGCTGCAGCAGGTAACGTCCCACCTCGGATCGACGAAGTCGGATGGTCTTGATTACGGCGAGGTCGAGGTAGCCGTCCTGTACGTTTGCAACACGGATGTACGGCAGTTCCACACTCTCCGCCTCGGGGATCATCCGCCCTTTCGTGAGACCCGTTTGGATGGTGGCGATGTCACGAAGTGCGAACCTCAGCCAACTGGATGGAATGAGGCCATACTCCGAATCGTCAGAAGGGGCACCGCGAAGCCCCTCGCTGAATGCCTTTGCTATTGTCGCCGCCTTCAGTTCATCGAGAATCGCAGCCCGCTTGGCTTCTTGAGATATCGCTTCCTGAATCAGTGATAACCCTGTGGAAATCACGTGCTGCTCAGGAAGTGTAGGAAGCGCAATCTCCTGGTCGAGGATGTCAGAGTCTGTAACGGCTGGGTAACTAGCTCCCCGCTCAAGCGCTCCTAGCGAGTCGATAAACGCATCCGCCATGACGGAGTAGTACAAGAAGCGCGGGTCTACCTGAGAAGGGTCAGCGCGCAAGATGCAAAACGCTGTCGAGGCAATGTGTCCATCGAGGCCTCGAGGTATAAGCGCGATACGCTTCAAGGTGGGTCGTATAGTGGCGAACAACACATCGCCGGTGCGAACTCGTTTGCGAGCGCGGCTCGGTGCGCTTAACCCCGTATGCGCTGTTGTAGAGGTTACTGCCAACTGCTCGCCAGAAACAGACGAAACGTCGATATATTCAAACTGCGCACTGGGATCCTTTGAGGGATTAATCACTGCCCCTTTGGAACAAAGTGTTCGCAACGCTCTCCGCGGCCACACGTGTGGTAGGTGATTAGTCATTTGATGTCGAGCGACTGGAAGAAGCCGTACAGCTCCTCCTGGGATGAGTGAATCTGCATATCGATCTCACGCAGTTCAGCGAGGAGTGAGGGCACATTACGGTGCTGAGCCACGAAACCAGTGTCGACGTATCGCGATGGCGCGAGGTTGTAGTCATTCGCAACAACTTCATGGAGCGAAACAACCTTCAAGAACTTCTCGAGGTCGACACCTGCATGGAAGGCCGTTGCGATCTTCGCTATCGCTTCCTCAGGAAGGTAATTCTTCGGTCGCCCTTTCTCGAATTCGTCGCTCGCATTGATGAGTACAACGTTACCGCGTCGCTCCTTCGGTTTTGCGCGATTGAGTACAACAATGACGCCGGCGGCATTCGTGTTGTAAAAAAGGTTATCGGGCAGGAGAATCACGCCCTCAATCCAATCGTGCTCGACGAACGCTCTCCGGATTGTCTTCTCCTTGTTATCGCCCTGACTGCCACTGCCGCGGCTCACCGCTCCGGTATCGAGGACCACGGCAGCCCGTCCATGGTCATTTAGCGACGCGACGGTGTGCTGAAGCCACGCCCAGTCTGCGCCCGATGTCGGTGCGTACCCACTGGCGAAACGCTCGTACGGGTCGCTCTCATAGATCGCGGGGTCGATGTTGTCTTGATTCCACATGGGATTCGCTACGACGACATCGAAGCGGCGCAGCCTCGACCCGTCGAGAAACTTTGGGTTCGTCATCGTGTTGCCACGGACGATCTCACCTTCCATGTCATGGAGGACCATATTCATCCGAGCGATAGCGAAGCTCGATCCGGTGAGCTCTTGTCCGTGGAGTTTCAGCGGTCGCTTCACATTCTTCTCTCGCTGAAGTAGCCGGAGTTCACACTTGATGAGGAGCCCGGCGGATCCGCACGCGTAGTCGTAGACCTCCTCGCCCTGTCTTGGTTCGACGAGGTGAGCGATGAGCCAACCAACTTCCTTCGGCGTGAAGAACTCACCGGCGCTTTGGCCTTGCCCTTCAGCGAATTTGCGGAGGAGATACTCGTACGCGCGGCCGAGGAAGTCGGCCTCGACATCCTTGAGACCGAGGCGGTACCGCGGCTCACTAAAGAGTTCAATGATGCGGTGGAGCGCGTCGTCACTTACCTCCCGCTCCCCGTTGCGCGTTTCGTTGAAATCCACGACATCCACAACACCCTGTAGGCTGGGATTCGCGCGCGTGACCGCACGCACGGCATTCGTCAGCCGCTCGCCGAGCGTCTTCGGCGCCTTGCCTCCGGGCCATTCGATCTGTTTTCGTCCGGCGAGAGCAGGCCATGTGGCGACTTCGGGAATGAAGAAACGAACCAGCGAATGATCCTCATCGAGCACTGCGAGGGCCGTCTCAGCGTCACCGTAGGTCTCCGCGAGACGGGCGACCTCGTCTTCGAACACGTCCGAGAGCCGCTTGAGGAAGAGCAGCGGGAGAATGTAATCCTTGAACTTGGGTGCATCCTTCTCACCCCGGATGGAGCACGCGGCCTTCCAGAGCATTCCTTCCATCGACTTGGTGTCGAGAGTCGTTGCCTCTGTGGGAAGAGCTGTCACTGCCCCCCGCGGTCGGCGCCCACGCTTCGTCGAACGTTCGATCGTAGATGTCGACTCGGCGCCGCCGTCGAGCTGATCTGCCAGGACGGCGAAGTCGGGCCCGCGACTCCGGAGGAGCAAGGCGAGAGCGTGACGCGCTCGCTCGTCGGGCTGCGTCTTGCCGTTCTCCCAGCGATTCACTGTTGGGAAGGAGACTTTGAGGGCGCGCGCGAGCTTCTCTTGAGTAAGGTCGAGTCGGCGGCGTGCATCGCGGACGAGTGAGCCGTAACTAGTGGCGACCGGTGCATTCACACGTTGATGCTATATCATGTACTATATCAGCGCAATGAATGAGACACGCTCAACTCGGCCGCGCCGCTTCTGGGAGGAGCGGGGCGCATGAAGCCAAAGAAGTCGGCCCAAGTCCCAGGCCAGCTCTACGGCTACTCTCTCCAAACGACGCGGGCCACCGCGCGTCTCCTTCAGAGCCCTCCCGGTTTCTTCGTCAGCGTCGAGGTATTCGACGACGTCGGAGTGGAAGGGAAGAACGGGGAGAAAACGGCGGAGCAGGCGAAGAGCGCGGTAACGACCAACCCGATCGCAGACCGTTCCGTGGATCTCTGGAAGACATTCTCGAACTGGGTCGATGCCATTGAGCACGATGGGATTGACGTAGAGAAAACGCTCTTTGAGCTGCACCTCTCAAAGAAGAGGGCCGGCGCGATCGCGGAATCCTTCGCGGCCGCAGACAGCCCGACGATGGCACTGACCGCTCTCCAACAGGCGAAGGACATCCTCTGGGGACCTGCCCCGCTCCATCCGAAACGCAAGAAGGTGGCAGCCACGCTGGCGCCGTACCTCGATCACGTCTTCACCGCAGACGAATCGGTCGTCGCGACCATCATCGAACGATTCGCTCTGTCATTTGGGAAAGGCGATCCGATCGCCGACATCGATGCGCTCGTCGCGAACAAGGTCGTGTCGCCAGACATGCGACCAACGGTCGTCAACCAGATGCTCGGGTGGACGAAGGCGACGTTCGAACGTCTCCTCGCGCAGAGCAAGCCGGCTGTGATCGCAGTCGATGATTTTGCGCGCGAGCTCCTCGCCTTTGTGCAGAAGTACGATCGCAACAAAATCCTCTACTCGTTCGCGCCAGCGCCGTTGCCGGAGGCCATCGCGGCAGAACTCCCTGTGCGCACGTACGTCCGGCAACTCGACCTCATCGAACTGGACTACGACGAGAAGCTACGCGCTGCCAACGACTACTTACGTGCTTCTCTCGACCGTTCGATCTGGGCCGAGAAGGGTCTCGTGCACCCGTCGAGCTTCGATGAGTTCGGAGATCAACTGGAGCGAACGTGGGCGGCGAAGAAGATCTCGGTCGCTGTCCAGGCAAAAGGGAAGCCGCACCAGGACATCGGTCGACAGCTCTACGCTGAGTGCATCCAGGCAAAGGAGGAACTCGAGGCTACTGCCGTGCCTGCGCATTTCACGCCGGGCTGTTTCCATGCCCTCGCTGAGGATCAAATCGTCGGATGGCATCCCGGCTACAAGGAGGAGTTGGCGAAGCTTGCCAGCGCGACGCCATGACAACCGTGCTTGCACGCGAGGTCGAGGCGATTCAGAATCCCGGCCTCGGAGGAGTGCTCCTCTGGCGCTTCGCGATTGGATACGCCGCAGTGCGGAAGGTGCCGGAATCCACGCCGCTTCCGGTCCTCTTTCTGCCGCTCCCCATCCTCTTCCACGAGGCGACGTTCGCACTTGTCTCCTCGACACTGAAGCAGTCCGGATTGCGCGCGTTCGCTGGGAAGTTCAGCGAGTCATCGGTGAGCGAGAGCGATGTCCTGCTCACTCTGGAGGGCCGTGCACGGGCGCTTCGTCCGCTAGGCCTCGCCGCCTTGCGTCTGGCGATCTCCTCACGCCTGCTCTTCATCGATCCGACGACCGCGGAAGTGATCGCGCTCTCGGATACCGCGCCGTCGTCCGTTCCGGAGTCCGTGCGACCACTCCTCAAGAATGCGGAGAAGCTCGGTTCGTGGTGCGGCGCCGTCACGCCGTTCGAGCTTGCTTCCCTCCTTCGTGTCGGTTTCTAACTATTTATGAGATTCCACATTCGAGAACTCATCCTCTGGCCGCGCGACCCGCAGCTTCCGCCGAAGCGGGTACCGTTCAAGGACGGTTCACTGAACATCATCAGCGGCGTTTCACGCACGGGGAAGTCGGCGGTCATTCCGATCATCGACTATTGCCTCGGATCCGATACGTGCACCATTCCGGTGAGCACGATCCGCGATCGTTGCAGCTGGTTCGGGATCATCGTTTCGACAGCGCAGGGCGAGAAGCTCCTCGCGCGCCGAGAGCCCGGATCGCAGCGGGCGACGGGAGACATGTTCGTGCTCGACGGGGTGACAGTCGAACCGCCCCTCAGCACGCCGACGAAGAACACCACGGTCGACGCGGTCAAGCGCGCGCTCGACGAGCTGGCCGGCCTTACCCTCCTCGACTTCGATCCTGAACGCGCGGGCGTCGGATTCAAGGGACGGCCGAGCTTCCGCGATCTCATGGCATTCACGTTTCAACCGCAGAACATCATCGCGAACCAGAACGTGCTGTTCTTCAAGGCGGACACCCACGAGCATCGCGAGAAGATCCGGACGATCTTCCCGTACGTCCTCGGCGCGCTTTCTCCCGAGATCCTCGCGAAGCAACACGAGCTGAGCCAGTTGCGTAAGGATCTCAGCAGAAAGGAACGCGAACTCAGCACCCTGCAGACGATCTCCGAACGATGGATCGCCGAGATCCGAGGGTGGGAATCGCAGGCACGCGAACTGGGCCTGATCACCAGCGCGCCTGACCCACAGGCGAAGGTGTCGACCGTCATCGATCAGCTGCGCAGTGTCGTGCGTCTCGCCGGCAACCTACCGAACGTCACTGAGGACACCATCAGCGCATCCGTGAAGGAACTCGTTGCACTGCAACGAGAGGAATCGGAACGAGCGACCGCCGTTGCACAGCTCCGCCGTCGTCTCTCGGAAATGGAGCAGCTCCGCGAGACGGCGACGCAATACAAGGGGCAGCTCCAGGTGCAGCGCGACCGGCTGCAAGTCTCGAAGTGGCTCAGCAACCTCCACGCGACAGATCATGCGTGCCCCCTGTGCGGACAGCAGATGGCGTCGGCCCATGAGGGCGTTGCCGCACTTCTGGCGGCGCTTGAGAAGATTGAGCAGAGCGCAGGACAGTTCGTCGGTGTTCCCGCTGCGTTCGACCGGGAACTGCAGCACGTACGGGAGGACTTGCGTCCCGCCATGGAGCAGCTCAATGGGATCCGTCACCGTATCCGCGTGCTCTCTCGGGATTCCGAAGAAGCCAAGGCTCGGCAGGACGCGACCCTGGAAGCGTCTCGATTCATGGGACGCCTCGAACAATCACTCGAACACTACGAACGGTTGGGGAACGACGGCGACTTGGCGGCTGAGGTGGCAGATCTGCGCGAGCGCGTACGCGCGCTTGAGGCGGCGGTTCAGGAAGGCGAGATCGGGAACCGGATGAATCTGGCGCTCAAGAGAGTTTCGCGGCACGCAGAGCAGCTGATGCCGGACCTCGACTCCGAGCGGCCTGGCGATCCGCTCTCCCTATCCGTTAGCGATCTCACCATCCGCGTGACAGGCAAGGAACGCGAGGATTACCTCTGGGAAATCGGGAGCGGGTCAAACTGGCTCTCCTACCATCTCGCGATCATGCTCGCGCTTCAGAAGTTCTTTCTGTCGCTCCCGTCGAGTCCCGTGCCTTCGTTCCTCGTGTTTGATCAGCCAAGCCAGGTGTATTTTCCGAAGCGGCTCGCGGAGCGGCCGAACGAAGAAAGCACGGAGATCGAACCCGCGTATCGAGACCAGGACGTCGACGCCGTTCGGAAAGCGTTTCAGGTCCTGGCCGCGGCGGCGAAGGACGCTCATGGAAATCTTCAGATCATTGTGCTGGATCACGCGACCGACACAGTATGGGGCGGAATTCAGCCGCTGAATCCTGTTGCCGAATGGCGAGACGGCGAGAAACTCGTTCCTGAAGACTGGCCAAGTGTAGGCGGCGGACTAGCCACCCCATCGACCGCAGTTTGATGCGGCCTCCGAGTTTCCAAGATAGTCAGAGTCTCCAGCGAGGCATAAAAGAAGCGGAGCCAAAACGGCTCCGCTTCTTGCGTTACATGATGCCTCGCTGCTTCAGCGAGACGAACCGGTTGGCACCCAAGATGATGTGATCGAGCACATCGACGCCGAGAACCTTCCCCGCTTCGACGAGCTTTCTCGTGAAGAGGAGATCTTCGGCCGAAGGAGCGGGATCACCAGATGGGTGGTTGTGAAAGACGATGAGGCTCGCCGCGTGATCGTCCAGCGCGAAGCGCAGAACGTCACGAGTTGAGACAGTGGCACTGTTCAGCGTGCCGATGTAGATCTCACGCTCGCGGAGCACACGATTCTTCGAGTCTAGATACACCGCGCCAAGGCGTTCCTGGACATGATGCGCGTAGCGCACGAGCAGCGAACGCGCGATCATCTCGGGATCGGACACTGGGTGACGCTCATCGGTGACCGACGCGAGCCGGCGACTCAGTTCGAGGCTGGCGACGATTCGCGCCGCCTGCCGGCGGGTGACGGGCTGCTTCCTGCCTGTCCAGGAAGCCCGGGCGAAGGCCGGGAGGCCATCGCGCAGGAGCATCGAGGTCTTCGGCGCATCGGCGTCGATGAGCAGCGACACCAATTCCGCGTCAGAGAGGGCGTGAATCCCGGCGCGAGTGAGCCGGTCGAGGGGCGTTTCAAGTGACGTGTCAGCGACCATTCTCATGCCGCCCTCGATCGTGGCAGCCGGGGCTCGGCTGCGGTATCAAGGGTTTCGAAGAAATCGCGGACGATGGTGTTGACGAGGCGATCTCGTGTGAGTGAACTATGCCGGCGCAGGCGGTCGAGTTGGCGCCGGTTGTGGTCGGAGAGACGGACGAAGGTCCGGCCGATGCGGTGCATGGTGTTGATCTCCTTCTGTGGTTTGGGTCGCTCTGGAGGGGCGGCGTGGGCCGCCCCTCGATCTTGGGAGCGTCCCGTCACCTCTCACGCGACGGCGTGAAGCCGAGACGGAGCGATGGGACGCGCGACGGGAGGGACGGGTGTGTTCCGTGGCTGCCGTGATGCCGCCGCGAGTTGTGCTGCCTGCAGCATGAACTCGAAGCGCTCCAGGAGGGCGTCGCGCATGGGAGGGGACAACTCCCCCAGGCCGGCGAGGAGTGCACCTTCGCGCGTTTGTTGAAGCGACTGGGGATCGAAAAGATCGTCCAGCTTGTGGCTGAAGAACTCGTCTTCCGTGATGGTGTAGACGCGCAGAAGTTTTCGCAGCTGCGAGAGCTTCATGGAGTCGATGCGGTCGCCTGTTTCAAACGAACTAACGGTCTTTTCGCCGACGCCGGAGAGGCGGCCGACGTCTTTCTGACTGAGCCCGCGCAGGCGGCGCAGTTCTCGGAGCTTGAGGACGATGTCCATTTGAGTGAATCTCCTTTCTTGTGTGTGGTGGTGGGTTGGTTGAGCGCGAGGTTCACGCAGCGCGTGCGAGGGCGTCGGCCACGGTGCATGTCGCGATCGGGAAGTGGAGATCGCGTTCCATCGTGAGACCGCGGACGCGCAGGTTCTGCAGCTCGGAGAGCATCGTGTAGCCCCACTCGTCGCAGTCTTCGCCGAGCGCGGAGACGCAATAGCCGAAGAGACGGATGTCGCTGCCCTCCTTGTCGCCTTCGGTGACGTAGAAGGTGTAGCGACCGGCCGGGAAGAAGTATTTGACGATGACCTTCGCCTGATCGCCGAGGCGCTCCTGCGAAGCAATCGGGAAGCGCGCGAGCGCCGCGCGGACATCGGACGGATACAGGTCCATAGAGGACTCCTTCGAAACTTGGTGGTGGATGAAGTGAGCGGCGGACGCCGCCCGGTGGGCGGGTTAGAGGCCGAAGAGCGAGAGCTGCTTCACGAGGGTGGGAATCTGGATCATGAAGGGCTCGAGGCGCTCGTCGAGGGTGACGGAGGAGAGAACATCGGGAACAACGATCGGGGTGAGGGCGAGCGGCTGCAGCAGCATGTCGGGGACGATCGGAGGGAGCAGCTGGATGCGCTTTGCGATCTCCAGTTGTACGTCGCCGGTGACGCGCTTCAGGATCTCAGCGACATCTTCGAAGCGGGCCTTGCCGTCGATGGCGTGCCGAATGGCCTGGGCCTTCTGCACGAGGATTTCATGCATGACCTGGTCGATCGTGTCGCGCGAGAGGAGATAGTGGATGTAGACGGGCTTGGTCTGGCCGGGCCGGTGCACGCGATCTTCCGCTTGCTCGGTGGCTTCAGGTGAGTACTCGAGATCGACGAGGATGACGTGGTTGGCCGCGGTGATCGTGAAGCCGCGGTTGAGGCAATTGAGCGATGCGACGATGGCGCAGACGTCCGGGGAACGCGAGAACTCCTGAATGAGCCCGAAGCGTTTCTTCGTCTGCACCTCGGCGGTGATGGGAAGCACGGCGAGGCCGTGCTGCCTCAGATGCCGCACGATGGCGGCGACCATGACGCGCAGGCCCGAGAAGATGATGGTTTTCTCGCCACGGTCCGAGGCGGCGCGCACAAGCTCGCGGATCTTCTCGAGCTTGTTCCACGTCTCGGCTTCGAGCACGCCGCGATCGAGATAATCGCGGGCGACGGGACAGGTTGCTGCGTAGCGGAGCTTCCAGAGTGCCCCGCTGATGATCCCCATGTTCGGATTGCCGTCTGACTCACGGAGCGCCTTGGCGATGGCGTTTTGCGCCCATTCGGCATAGCCGGCGTAGAGACCGCGATGTGCGCCGTCCATGTTGAGCAGCACAATCTGGCGCTGTTTCGGCGGAAGGACGAAGATGTCGTCCTTGCGGCGCCGAACCGAGAAGGACGCCATGAGGCGCCAGAATCGGTTCAGGTTACTGACCTCGGGAAGCACTTTCCCTCGGCCCTCAGACAGCGTGTCTTCGAACTGCCGGGAGACAAACTGGATGGTGGAGAACTCGGAGAGGAACCGCTTGGTCCCTCCCCGATATGCGTAGGGAAACAGCGGGTTATCGAAGCCGAGGAGCCACGCCACATTCCAGAAGATGTCGTGCGCGAAGCCTTTCATCAAGGTGCCCGTGAGAATGAGTTTGCCCTTCGGCTTCAGCGCACGGATCGCGCGACCCCGGAGCGTGTTCTTCGACTTCGCGAGCTGCGCTTCGTCGACGAGGACCGCCGAGAAGAGCTTCTGCACCCGCTTGTAGGCCGGCCACTGATGGCTATCGCGCGACGCGGACCAGGCTTGGTAGCCGCAGGCGTTGCAGTGTTCACCCGTCCACGCGGAGACATCGGCGCAGCGCGGGCATTCCTTCACGACATCGGCGTAGGCACGCTTGCAGACAGCGCAGGTGGCCTTCGTGTTGTCCGTGACGGCGTGATGAATCTGCCCGTCTTTCGTGAAGGTCTGGCAGCTCCACGCGTCATACACGCGCGGGCCGGTGAGCGAGAGGAACTCAAACGAGGTGATGTAGAACTGGGTGTCCTTCGGGAGAAGCCTCCTTCGCTTCTCGTCTTGAATGACGTCCACGGCTGCGTGTGTCGTGAGGCGCTGTACGGGAAAGCCGAACTGGCGAAGCTCGCTCAGCCAATTCTCAACGAGCGATGACTGGCAGACGACGAGCACGCGCTTGAAGCCGCGCACACGCGCCCAGGCCGCAGCCGTGACTGTCTTGCCGCCGCCCTGCTCGTAGCCGAGATAGCCGAACGGTTTGACTGCCAAACGGGCAACGTCTTCTTGCTGAAACGGGAACAGAAACGGTGCAACACGGGAAACGACGATGCGGTGCTGCGCAACGCGCGATGGAACGATGGTGGTGAGATCCGGAACATCGGGAAGCTCGAAGGCGGCAGTGAGAAGCTCGACATCGGCCGCGTCGACTTCGCGGAACGTTCTTGGGCCGGAATCGGTGACGACCTGGAACGCGAGGTAGCCGCGATCCACGGAGGTGATGAGTTCGACCTCCTTCCCTTCCCGTTCATCGAAGACCGTTTCGACCGACGCGACCTCGCGGTTGCGAATCCACGATGGCCGCAGGTGATACGCCTTCCCTTCCGTGAAGCAGGGCTCCTCGTCGACGGTGAGCGTGTCTTTCGCGGTGTAGCTCTTGTCTTCGATATACGCGAGGCGTTGATGGGCTTCGGGCGGATAGATCGGGGTTTTGAGAATGCGGTACTTCTCCTGGAGGCGGGAGATCGTCTGCTGGTCGCGCTCGGAGATCGCGGGATCGAAGCCGAGCCATGCAAGCGATTCGACGCCGGCACGCGGCCCGAGCGTGAGGAGGGATGCCGGCGAGAGTGTGGCCGAGACCATGCCGTGCTCGATACCTCGAACGGGATCGAACGCGGTCACGGTCTCATCGAGGAATTGGAGCAGGCCGTCGACATCCGCAGCCGCCTTGAGGCCTTTCGGCGTTACGCGGACAGCGGTCGATGGCGTGACGACGAAGAGGCGCGAAAGGACGGGGACGGGTGCGGGGGTGGAAGCGGGAAGCTTGGGTGCATCGACGAGGGCACGGGTGAGCGCGTAACGGAGACGCCCAGGCCCATCATCCCCGTCGATGGTCAGCTGAGCCGGTTGCCATGCGTTGCCGTATCCACGGTATGTGCGCCGCGCGATGACGAGGTCCACGGCAACCGAGATGTCGTACTCCTCGGCGAAGAGGTTCGGGATGGTTGCCTGAAGTACCGGTTCAAACTGCGTGTAGAGGGTGTCGCGGAGAAAACGGTCCTTCGTGTTCTGGAACGTGCTCGTCGGGATGATGGCGACGAGGTACCCGCCGTAGACGAGCGAGCGCGCTGCAATCTCGAGCGTCGCACCCTGGCTCTCGATGAGCCCTCCGGATGTTTCGCACGTCCAGACCTCGCCGGCGTCCGGCGGAGTCCAGAAGATGCCATACGGCGGATTCGTGACGACGAGCGAGAACCCACTCAGAAGATTGCGGTAATCGAGGAGATCTCCGGTGCGGACATTCTGATTCCCGATGGCGAAGCGTGCGTGGTCGGCTGCGAGTTGGTCGAGTTCGATCCCGAGGACTTGAGTACCTGCCGCTTTGAAAGGTGCGAGCAAACGCCCGCTGCCGCAGGTTGGGTCAAGAACAGAAATACTGGGGGGACCTTCTGGGGGAATGAGCGGGTTGAATGCTTCGAAGAGCAGATCGGCCAGCCAGACGGGGGTGAAGTACTGCGCATGCTTCGACTTGTTGAACTGCCGGAACGAGAGTGCGTGATTCGCCTCGCGGCCCGCATAGGCGGTGCCGGGCGACACGTCGACCATGGACACAGATGTGCCTCCTTTTCGCGATGCTGTGTGAGTGGGGTTGGACTACTGGAAGGGGATGACGACAAGCACGTAGGTCTCGCCGCGAATCGTCACGGTGTCGAACGGGCCGTCGCCGCCGATCGTGAACATCGCGTCGACACTGCCCTCGAAGTCGGAGGAAGCGGCGTGCTGGCGACCGTCGTCGTCTTCGATGATGCGGATCGCTTCGAGGTGATGGAACGTGCCGTTGATGACGAGGATGGTTGTGAGGTGATTGGTGTCCTCCCCACCGTTCATCCAGTCGTCATCTGCAATCGAGAGGTCTCGGACGCGCGTCGGCTCGGTCATGCCGCGCCTCTGGTGCCGAGAAGCTCCGCAACGGTCCCGGTGTCAAAGTAGGACGGAACGTCCAGTGTCACCAGGTCCGTATCGGTGAGCGCGGCGTCCCGTGCCTTGGCGAAAACGAAGCCATATGGCACGTCGATGCCGGAAGCGAGATCCGAGGCGCGCGCGGCGATCGTGATCTCGTCTGCGGGACCGCCGAAGCGGCGAACGAGGTAGCGAAGACCGAGGTAGAACGAACCTGATGTCGATGCACCGAGGAACGCGAGCTTGCGTGTTGTGTCGAGCTTGTAGTCGAACCACTGCTTCCGCCACGCGGTTGTGATGCGGTGCGTGCCGGAACGTCCTTGAACCACGATCCAATCGTCGGTCGGCAAGTCTTCGCGTGCGAGAGACGTCCGGCCGGCGACCTGAATGAAGATCGGTCCGTGCCGCTCAGGCTCGAACCAGCGGTAAATGGCAAAGTCCTTTCCGTTGATGACCGTGTACGGTCGTTTTTGAATCGTCGTGATGAACATGCGATGTTCTCCTTGTCGGAGCGCCGGTCTCGGCGCCCCCGCGCGAACGACGCAGAAACCGCGCGTGCGCTCAGCGCGATCGATCGGCGTGACGCGTTGGCCACGAAGGTGATCGATGGCTGGGTGCAGGCCGGCCCGCATCGCCCGCGAGAGAGCGCCGAGGGAATCAGCACTTGGAGGAGTAGACTCGCGGCGTCACGTCGGTCCACGCCATGACGCCTAAAGAGATTCGCTCGCGCCGGTTGGCGCTCAGGATGAGTGTCGACGAGTTCGCGCATGAACTGCGTGTGGCGCCTGGCGTTGTCCGGGCCCTTGAGAACGGCGACGATCCGCCCTTGTCTCACGAGACGCTACAAGCGGTGTTCGACCGGCTCGAAGCAGCTGCGAAAAGTGATTGATGACAAATAGAAAACCGCGAGATGCCGGCGAGGCCTGATGGACAACACGCCGCATACAGCAACGTGTTGTGTGGGCCTCGCCGGTCCAAGTTGTGAAGGTGCAGCAGCGTTGGCCGCGCAGATACATTCTTTCGCGTTGGGAGGAGACAGGAGAGAGCTGGTGTGGTCGTTCTGGCGCTCTGTCAGGGCGAAATGCGTCCGGGACGCTGAAATCGCGCGCTGTTGGTGACGGCACGCCAGTGGTGGCGAGTCCCTCAGGCATGTGCGACGATCGCCCGATGATTGAACGCGAGCGTCTCCGGGCTTTCATGCGGGGATTTTTCGGGTATGGCACGTACTCGGCGCCCTTCTGGTTGATCGGGATCGAGGAGGGCGGTGGCGCCTCGTGCGACGAGATCGAGCGGCGGCTCGCCGCCTGGTATGCCCACGCCAGGCCAGAAGTCGATGACTTGGTCGCCTTCCATGAAACAGCGAAGATTGCGATCGACACCACGAGTCCGCAGAGCACATGGGGACCACTGATCCAGCTCGTTCTCACGGCGAAAAGCGAACCGGCGACTCGGGCAGCGATCCTCGAGTATCAACGCACGTTTCTGGGACGTGATGGCAGCGAGACTTGTCTGCTTGAACTTCTGCCGCTCCCAAAGAGGAACGCCAGCGACTGGCGTTATGACGTCTGGACCGATCTTCCTGAATTGCGAAACCGGGCGCAGTACGAACGCGACTCAATACCTCACCGTGTGAATTTCATCGTGCGGGCTCTCAGTGCGCATCACCCGCGCGTGGCTGTGTTTTACGGAAGACGAAAGTTCTGGAGGCAGCGACTCAAGCTATCCGGCTCGTTCGAGAATCCGATGTACGACTCTGCCAGGATCGGTCCGACGACCGTGATTCTGACCGACCATCCAGGCGCGTGGAGCAATGACGGCACTCTGCGATTTACGCAGATCGGCGAGTTTCTGAGAAGTGCATTCGACTGATGCTGAACGCCTGCTACCGCGCAAGGCGTTGGCGTTTGCGCCAGAGTAGCGACTGCGATCACGGCCGTTCCGTTTCGCCGTTCTCTCCGCGTATCCTTTCGGAAAGTTCTGACTCATGGACCATTTCGGACACTACATTGACCCCCGTAACGATCCGAAGCCGCCGTTCAGGGGTGCGAACCGGCTGGCGGCCTCTCACGCCTCAGAGCTGGTCGAGCTGCTCCCGCTGATCCGCAGAGGCCGCGTGTATGACGTGGAGTTGTGGATCAAGGCGGGACGGCCGATTCACGCAGAGAGCTACCAGATCAAGAAGGGTCAGACACTGGAGAGCCCGTTCCGCGCGGCGATGCGATCGCAGCAGGAAGCAATCGCGCTGCTGCTCCTATGCAATGGATACCCAGCGGCGATCAGCGGCGATTTATCGCCGTGGGAACTGCTGGAAGCGAAGAACCGCCTGTTCTTCGATCTGCTCGTGCAGTGGGGAGCTGACCTCGCCGTTCTCGATCCCGCATACGTGCTCGACGCAGGCGACGGTGAGCTCATCGACCGTTGCTACGCCGCCGGCGTTGATTTCACCAACGATCACGCGCTTGCGCGATTTCTCGCGGAGCACTCCTTCAACAAGGCTGCATACGGCTGGGCGAAACGGCACCGCGATGACCCACGAATCCAACACGAGCTCACCCTCGGTCTTGTCGAAGCCGCATCCCACGGCCGGGAGCGTGCCGTGGCCCTGCTCATGTGGGCCGGCGCAGAGGCGCACTTGCGGGTTCAGGACCTCGAGTGGAAGGGGCCACCTCTCGATGACAAAGACCTTGCCTCTGCGGTCGAGACGGCACTCATCTGCGGCTACGGAAAGCTGATTCCGCTTCTGAAACCCGATCCCGCGCGATGCGACTTCGACGCGCTGTGGAGTTGGGTGTCGGACGTTGGATCGCTCGACTATCTCGCAGGCATCCAGCGGCCACAGGACTGGTCACGCACAATCGTCCGAACAATGCAGCGGCTGGCGAGCGAATATGGAGATCACGCGGAGACGAGGCGATGCTTCGACCGTATGCTTCAGCACTACGGCGCGCGGCTCACGAGACTCGCCGCGGAGGATCTGAAGTATTTGAGAAGTACGCTCGGGCGATCAAAGTCGCCCGAATGTCACTACGCGCTCACACAGCTTGCGCGTGGTGAGAGGTGCGACCCAGTGATCTTCAAGGAGCTGACACGGACACCATCGGTCCGCCGTCATGTTGCGCGCGCCGCCGTGCCTGCGCCTCGGAGGTACTGGTAGTGGCAGTCATCTCAGTCGATCTCGCCTACAAGCGCTGGCGCGACCTCGGAATCGCCATCCTCACGCAACGGGCTGATGTGATCGAGATCTCGTTCGTTCGGCCGCCGGACGGGGATCTTGCCGTTGAGCCGCTCGCAGACTTTCTCGAATCGCTTTGTCGTTCGCACGGTGTTCGGCTCCTCCTTCTCGATGGGCCACAGGCGTGGAAGGACGCGGACAACGGTTTCGCACACGCGCGTGTTTGCGAGCGGTCCCTCAACACGCCTGCGAAGACGGGACTGCCCGGCGCCGTGAAGCCGAAGAACTACACAGCGTTTGTGTCTTTTTCGATTGCCGTCTACGACGCGCTCGTTGACCGTGGCTGGACACGGCTTGAGCGCTGCGACGCGCCACTCGATGGCGCGGGAAAGACGCTCGTCGAAAGCTTCCCGCTTTCTGCGTGGCGGTCGTTACGGATCAAGGCACTCGGATCGAAGCGCAAGACGAAGGCGGCTGATATCACCGCGCGACTGGAGGACTTGCGGACGGTCTTTCCGCTCCTGGTCACCGAAGAACCGTCGCATGATGAGCTGCAGGCGCTCGTCTCCGGCCTGGCCGGGATTGCGATGGAACGCGGCGCTTCGGAAGCCTGCGTCACGAGCGGCGTTGCACCTTTCCGCCACGAGGGGATTGTCCGCGAGGGCTTCATCGTGAATCCAGTGCGGCTATGAGGTATTGCGGATTAATGGGAACGCGGTTCGGCCCTGGGTGCCCACTATTCAAGCTCACGTGCGCAGTAGATCGTGATCCCGCCACTTCACCGAGTCGCACGTAGGCCCGCCGGCCGCGGTGAACCATATCGCCTGATCCGGGAACGCATTCAGCCAGCCGCCGAGCGTGAAGCGGAAGATGCTAGGCGCGGAAGGCGTGCCGGCGGCGGCTTGGAGCGCGCGTAGGCGTGCGATCGGTGCCTTCGTCCGCGTGTCGATGACGCTCACATGGACTTCAAAGGAGCGAAGACCGAAATACTGCCGGCACGCCTCGGGAAATCTCGCGAGGGAGGCGTAGAGCTCGACCTTGCGTGCTATAAAGCGCTCCACCGGCTCCGTGCCGCGGTCATGCTCGCCGAAGATCAGCCGAGGCACTCCTTCGCGCTCCTCGATGAGCACGTAGTCAGGCTGTGGCAGCGTGAACATGCCGGCGCGAGTCGGAAACGGGCAGTCCCAGCTTGAGGCCCAGAGCACGCGCCGGCCAGGCGATGTCGCGATGCTCGCGACCAGGTGATTGACCTCGCGTTGGTGCGGCAACCATTTCGGGACTGTTCCTTCGCCGAGCGTGAGCGGCTTCCTGCCGGATCGGGGCAGCATGAGCCGCACGATGGGCGCCCAGGGCTCTTCCTTGGTTCGCGCAGCGAGACTATCGAGCGCCCATCGGAGCGCCCTGCGAGTCGGGTGGACGTAGCGGATACGACCGCCATGAGCGACGGGAGCGTCCCAACTGTGCAGCCATCCCTCTTTCTCCAGAAGCAGACCGCGGCGACGGAGCACCGAGCCGTCCTGCGAAGGGAAGACCAGGCGACGTAGCTGGTCATAGGAGAGCAGACGGAGAAGCATGACGATCGCTACCGCATCGGTGTCCCGGCCTGTCACGCTCGGTAGCTGGGGCAACCCGCGGAGGGCATCAACCGGCCCGTGCGTGAGGCTGGTTGAGGTGCCTTGACCCCCCTCACGGACGGGGGTGGGCTGCGCGGTACTCACGATGGCGTCCGCAAGCGCTTCGCTGCCCTTATCGGTTTCCTGATTATTGTCCTTTGGCGGGCCGCTGACGTTCGCAAGATCGGAGTTGGGAGTGTTGTAGGGCATGAAGGGTTGGGGTGAGCGATACCTTCACCGTATGCGGTCCATTGATCGATGACTGCACTTGCAGACCGCGACTGGCGCGGCGGGCGGCCTCCATCGCAAGCGCAAGCGAATGGAAAGGGCTCTACGTTGACAACGCGCCAGCCGATGACGTTGTAAATCTTTTCTACAGAATCTGGTGCTACCCGGCATGGCGTACCGAAGCCATTTCTTTCTCCGCCGTGCTTCGACCTGTCGAACAAACATGACAGGTTGCTGGGCGCGGCCTAGAATCAGTGAAACCACCAACACCTACACGTTCATGATGGAAGCGGCGCGTGAAGCGCACGGGAGCTGGCGCTGTGTCAGCGGGGTCGACGACTCCGAGGCTCAGGTGTGCGGAGTGCCATTGGCGCTGCGCCAGCTTTCACTGTCACGACCTCGGCGTCAGCGGCGCAGGAGACGAGAATAGCGCTGTAGCCCACGACCACCACCTGTGCCTCGCCGTCCACCTCGATTGATTACGGAGTTGCTCGCATTGACCGCTTCATGGGGGTGGAGCGTGGCTGACGTCGCGCGCGAACTGGGCGTCGATGAATCGACCATCCTTCACTATCGCGCCGGGCGGCGCGGCCTCACCACACGCACGCTCTCGCGGATCGTGGTTCGCTTCGGCGAGCACCGTCTGACGCGCGATCTCGTGTGGCACTACCTGCTGACCGAATGCGGGGAAGTAGCGGAGGCCGAGGGCATCCTCGCGGCACCGAAGGAACTCTCCCCGGCGGTCGAACAGGCGCTTCGCGCGTACTCGGATCGGTTTGCGGAGGAGAGTGTCCATGCCGGGCGCGGGCTCTACGTGGTGTCCGACACTCCTGCTCCGCTCTCCGCCGCGTTGCAGTTCCTTCGCGTCGTGTTTGAGGTGAAGAAGATCGGCGTGTGCGCCCTCCGCGCGGACAGAACCCCCACTGCGGCAGAGAGCCGGATGGCGCTCGCCCTGCCGCTCCTCCTCGTCGAACGCATGGACTTCGCTTGTGATGCGGTGAAAGACCTCGTGCGGAAGCGCGCGGATCTCGCACGCCCGATCGTGCTCACAAGCATGCAGGAGCCAGACGCGGCCACGGATGCGTACCTGCGGCGCGTCTTCGTCTCGACGATGCGTCGCGTCGACGCACACACCTCACCAGCAACTTCGCCCTCCACCATCCCTTCCCGAACCACCCATGGATCTGTTCCCGCCGAATCCCGGCAGCAGTAGGTTCCCGCGACCGGATCACGCGCTCCAGGACAACACGCGCCTGCGGTTCGTGACACCGCGTCCCGAGCCAGCAGAGGGAGTCTCGACCGTCCGAGCCGATCTCTCGGCCTTCTTCGTAATCGTCGGCCGCGTCGGCCGAAACGAAGCGCTCCTGCTCTTGCTCACGAAGGCGCTGCGGCAACGTACAGGGCTGCTCGCGCTCCGGGTGAATGATCTCGCGTGGATGCTCCGGGTCTCGAATAGGCACGTCATCCATTGGCTCGATCGTCTCGTCCGCGAGCGACTGGTTGTCTACCACGTCGAAGACTTCTGGGGCGTCGATACGGTCATCGTGGAGATCGTGGGAGGCATCGGAGCATCTGGCTCGTTTGAGCGCACGATCCACTCGGATCTCCCGACGCATTGGTTCGTGCAGGTGCTCCCCATCGTTGGGCGCACGACCTTCACGGTGTTCCTCTACTTCCTCTGGTGCGAGCCGCAGCGCAGCGAGACCCACATCGACCATCTCGTCGACACTGCGGCATTGCGGGGCCGAGCGCACGCGACGTTCCATCTGCGCCGACTGCACGCTCATGGCTTGCTCGTCCGCAATCCGTCTGGAGGCTTCATCGTCCGCGACCCGGAGCCTCCGACGCGCTTGCAGCGGTTGCAGCTCCGTTTCCTCGCCGTCCCCACGTTGCGCCGATCCCTCGTGCATCTCGCAGTCCTCGCGGTCGTGCTGCTCACTATCGCCACACTCCTCTGGCTCCTCCACGCCGCACCTCACCTCCCGCTCCCATGACGCCTCTTGCTCTGACCGTTGCCGTCGCGGTCTCCGTCGGCGTGAGCGGTGCTCTTGTCTTCGCGCTGCGGCGCAAGCCGCTTCGCATCGGCGAGACGATGTCGCTCACGTTTGATACGACCCCGGCCCGAGCGAGACAAGGATGGGCGGCGTTCTGGGCACGAGATCCATTCGTGCAGGCCCAGATGCAGCGGAAAGGCATCGCGTTCGGCACCTATGTCGTTCCGGGGCGCGACGGGGTGATCGCAACCCATCTAGCCGAAAGCGATGTGCAGCAACACACGCTCATTCTCGGGGCGACAGGAAGCGGCAAATCGAGTCTGCTGGAGACACTTGCCCTCTATCACCTGCGAAAGAAGCAGGGCTTCGCCCTCATCGATCTGCACGGCGACCTCTTCACGCGTGTCGCGGCCTGGGCGCTCGTGCTGAAGCCGAAGAATCTCGTTCTCCTTGATTTCACCCGGCCCGAGCTGCTGCCAGGGTGGAATCCGCTGATGGAGTTCGAGAGCGTCGATGTGGGACGCCAGGTGGATCTGCTCGTCGGTGTGTTGAAACGGCTCTATGCCGGCGAAGACGCAGCGTCGTGGGCGTGGGGCGTCAAGGTTGAGGAACTCATGCGATTTGCTCTTCGGGCCTGCATCGAGAGTAAGTCGGTCTACAGTCTCGCGGACCTCCCGTCCTTCTTCCTCATCCCCAGCTTGCGACAGGAGGTGCTGGCCTCGCTCCCCGAGGAAAATGCCGCACGCGTCTACTTCACAACGCGCTATTCCGCACGCGAAGAAATGTATGTGAGCGCGGTCCTCAACAAGCTCGAACCCTTCCTCGGCTCTCTCGCCGTCCAGCGCTTCCTAGGCCAGCCCAAGACCACCTTCGATCTCTTCGGCGCGATCGACCGCGGCGATACGGTCATCGTCAATCTCGCGAAGGGCTATCTGGGCCCGACCGCCGATGTCATGGGCCGGCTCCTCGTAAACGCCTTGCAGGCGGCAGCCCTGCGGCGCGAGCGCGTGTCGCCGGAGAAGCGCATACCCTATGCGCTTCTCCTCGATGAGGCGCATGTGCTCGCAGCGGCAGGGAGCGGGCTCGAAGACTTCCTCGTCGCTGCACGCAAATACAAAGTCTTTGTTACGCTCGCCGCGCAAGGGCTTTCGCTCTTCCCGCCCAACTTCCGGCCGCACCTGCTGGGCAATACGGCGCGCCAGTTCTTCTTCCGCCTTCCGCACAGCGAAGCGCAGATGCTCGCGCGCGACATCTTCGAGCCGCTGGGGTCCGTCTGGCGCGAGCAGACGCGCCCAAATGAATCCATCGATGATCCGCTGCTCACCCCGGCTGAAGAAATGGCCTGGCGGACCCGCGAGCTATCCAGCCTTCCTGTCGGCGCCTGCTACTGGTATCTGAAGGATCGGCCCTACAAGGCCCGCCGCGTCCGCGTTTCGCCGCCGCTGCACCTTCCGTTCACGCCGGCGAGATTGCAACGCGAGATCGACTCAGCGATGGCGCGAGCGAAGGGCATCGCCGTCGCGCCGATCGTCGAGGAGGAAATGCAGAGTGCCTTTTCGAAGGCGATCGAGGAGCGGAGTGCGCGTCGAAATCAGGCGGCAGGCATCGTGATCGAAAAGGAAGCCGAATAACCCCCGCCCGCATGTCGTCTGCACTCAATCCCAACAACTTGCCTCAATTCGCGGCCGATCATGGCGCCATGTCGCGTTTGCGCAACCGCAGATTCAACTTGAGTCCCGTCCCGCTCCAATTCTCGAGCTTGAGTCACGCGGACGAAGCCGTGGAGCGGATCTATACACGCGGCGAGGAGGTCGAGGGTTTGCGACCGACAACGGTGCGGTGGCTGCGCGACGGCTACCGATCGTTCCGCACCTTCCTCCGTGAAGACACCGCGCGCGAGCGGACCTTCCTCGGAGGCGATGCTGTGAAGCAGGTGCTGCTGATCGAAGACTGGATGGCGTGGCTTCGGTCGCGCCACGTCTCGCATACGAGCGTCTGCACGTATTGGCGCGGTCTCGACGCCGTATTCCGACGGCTTGAGGCAACAGGGGGGATGTTCAATCCGTTCACCTGCCTAACACCGCCGCGAGCGAGCCCCCCTCTACCGAAGGCACTCACGCGCAACGCCGCCGAACGCCTTCTCCATTTGGTGCGCAACCTCCCGTGGCGGACGGCATTCGAGAGACGTCGCAATCTCGCAATCGTTGGACTGATGTTGCTCGCTGGCCTCCGCAAGGGCGAAGTCCTGAAGCTCACCCTGAGTGACGTGGACCTGGAAGCTGGCGCGATCCACATCGAACGAGGCAAGGGCAAAAATGGCGGAAAGGATCGGACTGCATACGCGACGCCGCAGCTCGTCGTCATCCTTGGCGAGTACGCTGAGGCGCGTCGTCGAGCTGGGAAGACACACCCCGAGTTCATCTCCTCGTCCAGTTCGCAGAACCAAAGAATCGGCGAGGTGACCATTCGCCGACTCTTCCGCATCCTCACACGCGAAATGAACATGCGCGTTGCTCCGCACATGCTCCGCCACACCTACGCCACGCTGCTCAGGCAAACCGGCGTGCAGGATCGCGTCGCCCAGGAGCTTCTCGGCCACTCCTCCCTTGCGATGCTGCAGCGGTACTCGCATGTCTTCGACGGCGAGTGCTCAGCTGCGGCGGCCCAGCTCTGCCTGGATTTCTAGGCCTCGGCAGGGAACCGGACGTGGGGGGACACGTCCGGTTCTGCCGCAACACCGTGGCTACCGCGAGGAGAACAGCTTGATCTTTCGAATTTCGCTCTGCTTGTCCTCGTCGAAGACACGCAAGTAGCCGGCAGTCGTCGCGATGTTGTTGTGGCCGGCAAGTTCACTTGCGACATGCAGTGGCACGCCGCTCTTGAGAAGCATTGTCACGAAGCTATGCCGAAGACTGTGCATCGAGAAAGGAACGCCGCTGGCGAGGCGGACGCGCCGCACGATTCGCCGCAACGTCACCTCGGCGAGCCCGCGATTCTTGAGGCCGCAGAACACCTCGGGGGCCTCCAGCCGCAGCCGCGAACGTTCGCGCATGTACTCCCGCAACAACAGCGCGAGCTCATTCGGCATGTACGCCATCCGGTCTTTGCCACCGACCCGCCCCTTACCTCGTTCGACGAGGAGGGTGCCGTCGACGAGATTGACGTGTTCGAAGCGGAGCCGGAGCACCTCGCCCTTGCGGAGACCCGCGTAGATCATGCAGCCGAGCATCGCCACGGCACGTGCGCGCTCGAACAGGCTTTTCCAAGGCACATTGCGCGCTGCGTCGAGGATGCGGCGGCACTCGTCCGGTGTACGAGCCTTCGGCACGCGCTTTTGCGCCCGTGGCGGACGCTCGCCCCGGAAGGGGGAAGGAATTCGGTCGCGAGTTTCGAGATCGCGGAAGAATGCTTCGAGCCCGCGGTAGTAGTTCACCATTGTTACAGGTGTTCGCCTCTTCTCACGGTTCCAGCGAACCCACTCTGCAATCGCGAGCAGGTCGTGCCGAATATCTGCGCCGAGCACCGCACCGCGTTCGATGAGAAACGCGCGGAAGTTCTGGAAGGAGCAGCGATACCAACGCCGGGTGGCGGCGCTATGGCCAAGGCCCGTGCGTGAATATTCGATCCACTCCTCAAACCTCAGATCGAGGAGATCAAGGGTGCGGAGACGATCGATTGCATCCGGCGACACGCCGCCGAGGAGCGCCTGAGAGTCGCTAGGCGCTCGCGCGCGGCCGTCTGACGCAGGCGCTCCGATAGATGATGGGGACATAGAGGTGGGGGTAGGAGATTGTGGCCTCCCCGTGCTGATTTAAGCCCTCTTCTGCCGACCGTGCTTTGCAAACTGTGCAGGCGGTCAATCGGAAACACCGATCAAAGGAGCGAACCAGTGATTCAGCGCATCCGGATGCGGTTTTATCGGGGTGACAGGATTCGAACCTGCGACCTCCTGCACCCCATCCATGCGCTCGCCCCAGTAACGCCATCCCCCGGCGTCCCAAAGCCATTTTCACCGGCCACCCTCACTCCGTGTGACCGTCTGTGTGTCTGCAGCACGGTCAGAAGACAAGGCTTTTCAACAGGCAGAGACTGCCGACAAACTGCCATAGGCGTTGCGCGCGTGCAACTTTGCTGAGGGCGAGTGTCTGGAGGCGTCCTCGACGAAATGGGCATCCTTCTTATCCGAAGATTGTCGGCGATCGGCCTTTGCCTATCTGCGACTTTGCTTTCACGCGGACAGGCGTCGTCATGTTTGCTGCCATGAGAGGGATGGTTGGGAATCAAAGGAAACCTAGCCTTTAGAGACGACTTCGCGAATCCATCGTGGAGGTTGTCCGGGAGCTTGCCGGCTGTTTGATTGCGTGCCTGGCCTACTGCTCCGCCGCATGTCGCGGTGCTGTGGAGTGTGACCGTGCTACGTGTCGCCAACAAACGTCACGAAGCCGGCGTTGCATGCCACAACGTTTGTCTCGGGTACATGGCAGACAGCCGCCAGCTTCTGAAAGTAGAAGACGTCTGCGTTGAAGTTTACGGCGGTGACCTGTCGTCCTGGCTTCGCGCTGGACATCGCTTGGCTCATCCGGTCCACTTCACCTTTATCCGTAGATGGCATGCTCCACCCGATCACCACGATTTCGTCCGCATCTCGCATCGCCGCGAGGCTCTGTGCCTGAATCGACACGAGAAACTGTGGGGCTTGGGCCGCTGACTCCACGTCCAGCGGCGGCGTGACGAAGAGCCCGGCGTTGAACGCGATCTCCGCTGGCCGCTTCGTGTTGCGAATCTGGTCAACCCCGAACTCCGCGCAGTAGGCGATCCGACCTTCGCCGTCAAGGAGGAGCAGCGGGTCGTCATCCGTGAATTTGTAGTTGCCTTCGAAGGGGACTAGCCAATTCAATGATCCATGGGGCTTGAGCACGAGAATGTCGCTCGCCGCGGTCGCTGCAGGCCTCGGATCGAGCAACGAATACGCCCCGCCGCCATGGGGCTTAAACTGCTTCATGTGCTCGAGGGCGTCCTCGATATGGATCGTTTCGCTGAAGGGGATTTCGTAGCCCGTCTCCGGTGCCCACCGCGCGCCAGCTACCTCCTGGAGGCAGGAATCGAGAACGAGATCGTAGTTGTAGCTCACGAAGGTGTGCGTCGTGTTCGTCAGGGCGAGCTGGCGTCTCAAATACCGTTTGAGCGGGTCGAGGTGAAGATTCCAGCCTATCCGCGCAAACACGGTATTGATCGCAAAGCTGAAGCGGTCTTCGACGATTGAGGCATACAGGTTGCCCTTCCGCTTTTTCAAAGCGTTTCGCAGAAGCTGTTCCACATTCTCTGACGGGCGGCGACGCAACACCTCTGCGTACTGCTCCCGAGCAGCCGCCGTTGACGTCACTGCGAGCGCATCGGCCATCGCGATCCACTCCGGCCGTGACCAGTCGAACACGCGTCCCTTCTCAAAGTTTGTGAGTGCCGTCAGCACAACGTCGCTCTCGATGTGATCCGCGAGGACCGCTACGAAGTCGGGCATGAGGGGCACGCGAAACTTCCGGCTCGCCTCCAACGATTTCGTGAGGCCGGCACCGACGACGTAACAAATTTCCCTTTTCATTCTCCGACCTCTCACCCCGCGCTGGCTAGCGCTCGACACGGTCTGGGGCTACCCCGGAGGCGACAATCGTCAGCAAGATTACATCTGTCACACAGCAACCTCCAGGGTAAGAACACGCCTTTAACTCTCAGCCATCAATCCAACCTGAACCTTCGGCGCGGTGCTCGGGCGGACTTCTCGTGCTCGATCGATCTACTGCTGGGGCTCGCCGGTCGTGACAGCGGTTCGTGCTTCCTGTATGAATCGTCCTGATGTTCAAGATCCTCATCGATACGTGCGTCTGGCTTGATCTTGCCAAGGACTCCCAGCAACGCCCACTCCTGTCTGCGCTCGAAGAGTTGGTTCGCGACGGACGAGTCTCATTGATCGTGCCTTCCGTCGTCCGAAACGAATTCGACCGCAATCGAGCGCGCGTGGCGGAGGATAGCGGTCGGAGCCTGACGGGTGTTCTGAGGCGCGTGCGGGATGTGATCGAGCGGCTGGGCGATGCTCGTGGGAAAACTATCGCTCTCAAGCAACTCCAGGATGTCGGCCACAGGATCCCGCTCCTTGGCGAGGCGGCGATCGAGTCGATCGCGCAGATCGATGCGCTTCTCGCCGGCGGCGAGAACATCGAGATGACCGACGCGATGAAGCTCAGAGGCGCGAATCGGGCGATCTTGGCCAAGGCGCCGTTCCATCACCGAAAGAACAGCATGGCGGACGCGATCATCATGGAGACGTACGCGTCAATTGTGTCGACGAAGGATGCGCCGGGCACGCGATACATCTTCGTTACCCACAACATCAAGGACTTCAGCCATCCGTCGGGCAGTGATGCATTGCCGCATCCGGACTTCGCCGACTGTTTCTCGCGTGTGCGGTCGCGCTACTTCATCCGCCTTGCGGAAGCCCTGCATCGCATCGAACCCGCACTGGTTTCGGAGAAGATGTTTGAAGCCGAGGCGACGGAAGCGCCGCGTCGCCTTTCGGAGATCCTCGTGACGATCGAAGAGCTTCTCGACAAGGTCTGGTACAACCGCCACCTGAATACGCGGTACCGGATTGAGAGGGGCAAGACGAAGCTCGTCGACAAGGAGACGTTCCCCGTTCGCGATCACGCGACGCGGCCGATCCAAAAGGATGTGTGGGAGGGGGCGCTGCGGGCGGCGGCTCGGGTCGAGAAGAAATACGGGCTTGAGAATCTTGGCCCCTGGAGCGATTTCGAGTGGGGCATGCTAAATGGCAAGCTCTCCGCGCTCCGCTGGGCGCTCGGCGACGAGTGGGACAACCTGGACACATAAATAGCGGGTACCCGCGCAGCATCGTGCTTCGGTAAGAGACCAGGCTTACGCCTGGTATTTGATCCCCAAGTCACCTTCACGCGTCTTTCGTCTGTGCAATGGAAATGCGCATTTCTTCTGGTCGCGCGCCCCTCTCGAGTTTGCGAAAAGAGGTCACGGGAGGTTGCCTTAGCACTAATTAAGATGTATATTAATCAGAACCTCTTAACTCCTTACCGTCGTGTCTCACTCCCCCTCGAATAGCCCCGATCATTCAAACCGTCCCGATCTCTACGATGAGACGCCTGAGGTCCAAGTAGCGCGTGTGCGAAGCCGGGTCCAGGGGAAGGTCGATGCGACGAACGCTATCGTCGCCGACTTGACGAAGACCCTGGGCGTCATGGATGTCGCTGAGGGACGCGTGAACCCCGAGCGCGCGATAGAGAAGTGGACGCTTGACCAACTTCGCCACTGGCTCTCCACGACGCAGGCCCCCGATGGCGCAACGCTCGAATCCAAGCTCGAAGGCGGCTCGCTCGACGCGCAGGTGCAGCGATACGCCAGCGCACTCGCGAAGGGTCCACGTGGCTTCCAACTCGACACCGCCAAGCTGCGCTTCCCCCACGACGTACCCACGCTCGCCCGCCTCCAAGAAGGTATCGAATGCGGCGCGATCACAGGTATCGTGATCGAGGCGTATCCGGACGCCGAGCAGTTGAAAGCGATCGCGGCCAAGTTGAATCGTGCCGATCCCGACACGGAACTCGACAAGATCCAGGGCGAAATCGAGCGTGAATCCGGGATCGAATTCCTCGCCAAGCATTTCCAAGCCCGTCGCGGGATGCTGTACGAGGCAGCTCGCTCTCTTGAGAAATGGCGGACGATGAAATGGCCCTCCCGCTCCGGAAGCCCGCTCTGGAAAGCGTTTCATGAGAGCGCCGCGGCTAAGGGCTATGACATCGCGACGGACTATCCGGACAATCTGGTGGCGGACGGCACCAAACTACGCGTGTACAAGAACGACCACGCGGAGGTCTACGCCGACTTGGATGACCAACAGACCATCCAGGACTTGCTCGGCTCTGCCTCCATGGTCTTCACGAACACGACGAAGGATGTGCCCAAGACAGGCAAGATCCTTGGTGCGGATGGTGTCACCACGCTTGTCCAAGGCGAGGGTTTGAGTTTCATGGCGCTGATTCAACACAAGGTCGATACCTTGAGTCCCGCCGAGGAACTTGCGTTCGTGTCCGCGATGAGCACACCCTCTGACCCGAGCACCTATCCTCATCCGGATACATGGGCGTGGCTCGCGGGTATCTACCCCGAATTTGCAGCTCGCGTGCTGTCGCACTCGGGCGGGCTGCACTTGGGCTTTGATAACCCGGCGTTCTCAAGTTCCGATGTTCGGGTGCGCTCGGTTGTTGCCTAGACCACGCTGGGGTTCAGCGCGGCGCTGTCTCGGAAGACTCCCTTCGACAAACCCGTGTGACCTACAGCGGGCTTGCGATCGCGATCGCAAGCTGAAGGAGATCGTACGAGGGCCTGCGCCGGGTATGCACGGCGAACCGTAGAGGCTCCGTCATGGGAGATGCGAGTAGTCGGCCTCACGGTGGCAGCGGTCAACGCAAACGAAGGTGCGCTCATCGAGCGACTTCCCGCACGCTTGATCGCAGTCGGTACGAGATAGCCGTGCGACATCCGGCCCATGATTCGGTGAGCAACCTGCGAGCAGGAAAGCACCTATGAGCAGAATCTGACGGAATGGTTGACGCTTTTGAAGAAAAGCGTCACTCATGGGGCCATTCATGTTTCGGCGATCTCCTGGGATTGGATCAGGCGGTTGAATGTTTCGTCCCGCCGCTTGTTAGTCACCTGCGCGTAGATCATCGTGCTCGTGAGCGACCGATGACCAAGCCAATCCTTCACGTCGGAGGAGTCGAGCCCCTCGTTCATGAAGTGGACCGCGATGCTGTGACGAAAGACGTGGACGTGACGGCGGTTTGCGGGCAACTCGGCAGCGGTCGCATATGCGCGGAAGCGCTGGTAGATGAAGGATGCGGAGAGCGCTTTACCCGGCCGCTGCGGACTCTGGAACAGGAAGCGGTTCCCTCCCCAGTCACGGAGTGGCAGGAACGCGTGGAGAAGTGCCAGCGTCCGGGGGTGAAGCCGATACCCCGCGGAGATGCCGCGCTTCAACCGTCGAATCCAGATCGTCTCATTCTCAAGCGAGACATCATCCAACTCGATATGCGCAGCTTCCCGGCGCCGCAGTCCAAAACGGTAGATCAGATCGAAGAGCAGCCGATCGCGAACGTTTTCGGACGGAATTACCCGAAAGAAGCGCTCGACCTCCGCCTTGGAGACGTAGGAAATGGCTTTCTGGAGCGGCTTTTCGCCCGGAGGCACCTTCGCTTTCGCCTTCTTCACGCGGGGCGGGAGTGTGACGCTTTTCTTCATTTTGGTCATGGAGGGGGCCAGCTCAGGCCTGACCACACACTGCGCCTCCTCGAGCCCTCCGTAAAGATCGAAACGCCCGGCCGTCCATCCCGACAGAGAATCGACGAACAACTCCGTCCGTCGCTGGTCTGGCTCATCGCATTGGTGCTCTGCGGGCGGACAGCGTTGGCCGCGCCTCTTCCCTGCGGCAGTCGGGGAGTGGCCCAAGCCGTCGCAAGGCCAACTTCCTGCGCACAAACGCGGGTTTCCGTTTCCCAGCTCGGCCCGACGAGGTTTCCAGACGGGACAGCCGGCATCACTAGCCTGCGCATCCTCAACCCCGAGGCGGAGCCCGTTGCGACCGACATAGCCGGCGAATTGGTCACGATCGGGCCAGGGGAAATTGTGGAGCGCGCGGACCTTGCCGGCACGGTACTCGTCCAGGCCGATGAGTCGCTCGTCGTGACGGCACGCAGCAGTGACAGGGCTGCCGGTGACGCGCTCGACGCACGTCATGATGTGCAGACTCCCGGGCGCGATCTGCGATTCTCCCGTGCGGAAGCGGCTGCCGTGGCGCAGGACGCGTGTTCACCAACCATCGCGCTCTCGACCGCGTCTCTGGCCTGCAAGTTCGGAACGTCCACCGCAGCGGTCGAGGCGATTCCTGGGGCGACGTACACATGGACCGCGCAGAATGCCTCGATCACGAGTGGGGTCGGGACGAACGCGGTGACGCTCGCCTTCGGCGCTGCATCGAACGCTTCGGTCTCTGCGAGCGTCACTGCCGGTACCTGCGTGTCTGTGGGAGCCGCTTCGATCACGCTCCGCGACCCCTTCCAGGTCGGAAGCTTCTTCGCCGACACGCCCTCCCCGCGGCTTGGTGACCGGGTCACGCTGCGCTGGTCGTACACCACTGCCGACGCGCCGAAGAGTCAGACCCTGACCATCACGGCGCCCGCCGGAGCACCCTCGGTCGTGAAGCTGCCTGCCGACGACCGCAGTTACAGTTTCGTAGTCAACAGTGTGGGTGCCTGGAGTGCCATGCTCGAGGCGTCTCTCTACGGCGGCCGGCGCCGCGCCGTTCGTTCCGGCACTTCGACCCTGCCTCCACCATCACCCTGCGCAACGGATACGCGGGCCGCAGCCTTCGTCGTGGGTGCAGCATGCGATACCCCGGAAGCGACGGTGTCGGGTGGAGGACAGGCATGTGCCGGGGACGGGGTGGGAATCCGAGCCGATTTCTCGGGCACGCCGCCCTTTTCCGGCCAATGGTCAGATGGGGCGACCTTCACCACGGATGCGAGTTCCGTCACGCGCACGGTCGCCTCGTCGGGCTCGTACACGTTGACGTCGTTCTCGGACGCAACCTGCAGCGGTTTGAGCAGCGGACAGGCCACGGTGACCATCAAGCCGGCACCGGCGATTACGACATTCACGGTACCCACGCCGGTTGGAGCCGGGCAGACCGGGACGATCACTTTCGCGTATTCGAATGGGACGAGTTTCGTGCTGACCTCAAGCCTAAACAACACATTCTCGACTTGCTGTAGCAGTAGCAGCACGGGTGGCAGCGTCACCTACAATCGTGACTTCGCCGAAGGCCCCGACACGATTACGCTCACTGTCACGGGCCCCTGTGGTACGGCGTCCTCAAGCCGCGTGATCACCGATCCGTCACCCTCGATCACGAGTTTCTCCGTTCCATCCTCGGTGGCGCCTAGTGCAAGTGGGACCATCACCTTCGCTTACACCAACGGTACGAGCTACTCGTTCACGTCGAGTCTCGGCAACACATTCACCCCCTCGGGCGGCGATAGCTCATCAGGCGGAAGCGTCGTTTACAGTCGTGATGTCGCCCACGGATCTGACACCATCACGCTGACCGTGACCGGACCCGGTGGAACGGCTTCGGCCAGCCGTGTGATCGCCGATCCGTCGCCCGTGATCACCAGTTTCTCCGTCCCGTCCTCGGTGGCACCTGGTGCGAGTGGGACGATTACCTTCACTTATACCGGCGGCACCAGTTACCTTATCCAGTCGAATCTGGGCAATAGCGTCAGTGCGACAAGCGGCACCAGCACCACGGGTGGCAGCATCACCTACACACGCGACACTGAGTATGGTGACGACACTATCAGACTGACCGTGGTTGGACCTGGCGGCAGCATCTCGGCGGACCGAGTGGTCAGCGACCCGTCGCCAACTGCATCGGTTTTCACGATCAGCAAGAATCCAGTACCTGCCGGGGACTTCGCGACGATCAACTTCACGATAACGAAGACCACCGCGTGGAATCTAATGAGTTCTCTGGGCAACACGCTATCACCCAGCAGCGGATCGGGAAGCGGATCGTTCTCAGTCACCTACACGGCTGACAACGCAGTCGGTACGGATACGGTCACGCTGACTCTGAACGGTCCAGGCGGGACGCGCGTCTTCTCCCTTCACCCGGCCGTCAATTGACGGACCGCCGAACCTTGCTGGCCTCACCCGATGTACGATTGGATCGGAGGTGGTATGGCCGTGACAAGCTTGTTGAATGTAACTCCGGCGCAGGCGCAGTGGATCGTGGAGCGGCTCATCGCCGACCGTCGCATCTCGCACGCTGAAGTCCGGAGCATCTTCTCGGACCTCGACCAGGAAATCGCGCAGATCGAGCAACGACTGGCCGCGCTTCGGTCTGCCGCAGCAACCCAGCCTGTCGCCTCACCAGCGCCCCGGAGACGGGTCCAAAGCCAGCGCCCGGAGAAACGGGCCTCCGGACGAAAGAAGGGCCATGTGCGCGGCATCGCCGGAACGCTCGCCGTCTTGCTGCGGTCGATTCCCGCGGCCGAGCATGCCGCGATCGCAGCCATCCGCGCTGATCAGGGGATCAAGGCGGCCATCAGAGCAGCTACGCAAGCAGCGGCGAAAAAGAGTTAGCGACCCGACCAGAGATCAGAAGTGCCTTCGCCGCCGAAACCCTGGCCATCCAACCTCGAGGGCTGCTGCCGCGCGGTGACAGTGGTGCCGAAGCGGTGCTGACGGTCCGTCGCACGGGCTCACGGCCTGGTCGCGCGCGGCAGCATGCCTCCGAGGTGGAGAACCTGAGCATAGGGAAGACGCATCAACTATTGAGTCCTTGCCGTCCGATTGCCAAAAGATCTGATGTGAGATTCATGTGTGTGTCGCGAAGGTGCAGCCCTAGTCGAACGGAATCGATTCGAGGCTGACGTTTTCGATGCCGCCCTTCTCCTTCCAGGTCAGCATGTTCACTTCATCCGCACGGATCTCGGTGATGTACTTCCGTTCACCATCTACCTCGTATGCACGGTTGAGCAGTGCGCCCTCGACATACACGCCTTGACCCTTGCTGAGGTACTTGGCGCAGATCTCGCCGAGTTTGCCCCACGCAACGACTCGGTGGTAGTCGGTGACTTCTTTTCTCTCGCCGCCCGAGGTGTACTCGCGATGGGTCGCGAGTGGGAATGTGACGCGGATGCCGGTCTTGGTTTCGCTCGACTCGGGGTCGGCTTCCAAGTGGCCTACCAAAATAACCTTGTTGAAACTGCGCATAGGACTTGGGGGTTAGGTGACGACGGCTCAGACTGCAGGTGACTGCATCCCTCCTTCTGCTCAAGATTGAGATCACGGTTCTTCCCACTCCAGTTCCTTCGCGGTAACACTCACAACACGCCGCTCGGAAACACCTGAGGGGAAGGATGTTCGGCAGTCGGGTTTGTGGATTCGATTGCATAGGTTCACTTGCGCCGTTCGGTCAACGGAGAAGGATCTCCATGAGCGCCGGTACAGATGGACGCCCAACGACAGATGGCAATGCCTCGACGAGGATCGGGACAGGACCTTTGATCATGTTGGCGCGAAGCACGTCGATCCGCCGGGAGCCTTGGGTGAGGACGACAATTGCGGCATCGCCATCACCGCGGAGAGATTCCACGGCAGCGGAGAGTCGTTTGAGCTTTTCGAGAACCACCCTCGTTCTTTCCGTTGCGAGATCGACTTCAATGGCGATGGTCCGTTTCCCGTCCTTACTCACCGCGAGAAGATCGGGAATGGGAACTTTTTGTCCGGCGAGCCTGCGTCGCAGCGCCCAACAGGGCAGCACGTCGAAATGCACGGGCAGGTGCATGAGTGCCAAGCCGACGTCACAAATCCAAAGTGAGTGCAAAGTGTCTTTTGGCCGGATTGGCGATCGACGGCAGTGCAGTTCTTGCTCCGTCGCGATACCCCGCTCGACCAGGAGCCGAACGCCACCCGTAGTGATCTGTAGGAGGTTCAACCCGATCCGGTTCCAGCGGGTTACCGAAATCAGTTCGAGTCGCAGGAGCCTTCTGATGCAGCGTGACACAACGGTCTCGGAGAGACCCGCGAAGTGCGCCAGGGCAACCTGGTACTGGGCGCAAATCCACATCCCGATATAGCGCAGAGCCGCGAAGTCGCGTGGGGACAGCTCGACCGTCGCCCGAGGATCCCGACGTGCGACACCGTACGCGGCCGGCCCCGTCTTCCCGAGAGTCGCGGTGGAGGGACACGCTGAATCAGTCGTGTCACTCCCCGCGTCGTTCGGACGGAGTCGGCTCGCGTCAGCGCTCACCTGGACGTTGGATCGGTCGATCGCCATCTAAAACACCGTCGCCGTAGTTGGTGTCGCCTGGATGAAGCTCGCGATCTGCTGGAACGTCGTGCGCACCAGCACATCGAGGTCAGACGCGACACGCTCAACGACGGCCGCATCGACCGTCGTGACGTACGAGCGGGAACGTTCCCGCTGCATGGTGCCGGTCGGCGTGCGCCAAATACCCTCGACGTCGCCACGCCGGGTGATGCCGCCGGTGAGGTCAACGACGCGGTGTTCGAACGCTGCGAACAGGCTGTCGGGGAAGGGG
>JBAVBF010000583.1:0-3217 GCA_049586115.1 Thermoanaerobaculia bacterium
AGAACCGTAGCCCCCACGTTCACGTGTGGGGGTCAGCAGATCCGTTGCATGTGTGAGCCCGTCTTGACGGGCAAAAGAAAGCTTTCTTTCGCCCACTGAAGCGGGCTCTCAAATCTCGCTCGACTGAAATCCCCACGGCTCAAAGCCGTGGGCTACGGTTCTTACGCCGGCTTCGCCGACGAGGCATGCTTCGTGTCGTCATCCGATACAGCACGTCCATCACCGCCTCGGATCGAATGCTCCATCGACCAATCCGCAATTCACATCTACAATCCACCGCCGAATGACGACCACCTTTCCTGTCTGCGACGATCGCAGCCTCTCGCAGCTCGCGCTCGGCCTCACCGGCTCCGAAATCCTGAAGATCTCCGGCGAGATCCGCGTCCTCGCGGAGGCCGGACACGACATCTGCAACCTTACCGTCGGCGACTTTTCGCCGAAAGAGTTCCGCATCCCGAAAGTGCTCGAGGGGTTGATCGCCGAAGCCTTTGCGAACGGCGAGACGAACTACCCGCCGTCGGACGGAACCAAGGAGTTGCGCCAGGCGGTCGTCCGCTACTACGACGACGTCCTCGGCCTGAAGTATCCCCTCGACTCCGTGCTCGTCGCCGGCGGCGCGCGGCCGATCATCTTTTCCGCCTACGCCGCCGTCGTCGATCCGGGCGACAAGGTCGTCTACCCGATTCCGTCCTGGAACAATAACCACTACACCTACTTCATGCGCGGCGTGCCGGTCGAGATCACGGTCGGACCGGAGACGAACTTTCTCCCCACCGCGGACCTGCTGCGGCCGCACATCCGCGACGCGCGGATGATCTGCATCTGCACGCCGCTGAATCCGGCCGGCACGGTCATGGCGCGCGAGGAAGTTGAGCGCATCGCCCGGCTCGTCGTCGAAGAAAACGAACGGCGCGCCGCCGCCGGCGAACGCGCGCTGCTGATCCTCTGGGACCAGGTCTACTGGATGCTCACGTTCGGCGCGTCGCGGCATTACAGCCCGCCGCAACTTGTGGCCGAGGCAATGCCGTACACGATTTTCGTAGACGGGATTTCGAAGGCGTTCGCCGCCACCGGATTGCGCGTCGGCTGGACGGTCGCGCCGCCGCCGATCACCGCACGCATGCGCGACATTCTCGGCCACGTCGGCGCCTGGGCACCGCGCCCCGAGCAGATCGCGGTCGCGAAGTTCCTCGGCATGCGCAGCGCGATCGACGACTTCCACGAATCGATGATTCGCGAGCTGCAACTGCGGCTCGATCTCCTCTTCGATCACATCGACGCCATGCGCGCCGAGGGGCTGCCGATCCGCGCCATCGCTCCGCAGGGCGCGATCTATCTCTCCGTCCAGTTCGATCTCATCGGCCGCGGCGCGATCAAAACGAATGAACAGATCCGCCGGCTGCTCCTCGACGATGCCGGCTTCGCCGTCGTTCCGTTCCAGGCCTTCGGGCTGCCGAACGAAACCGGCTGGTTCCGCCTCAGCGTCGGCGCCGTCTCGCCCGCGCAGATCGAAGCCGGCCTCGCGCGCGTGCGCGACGTCCTCGCGCGTTACGCGTAAACTCACAGCACATTAATTCAGGAGGCTGCACATGTCCGCTCTCCGGCGACTTCTTCCGATTCTCATCTTCGCTACGGTCCCACTCGCCGCGCAGACGACCGGATCGATCAGCGGCCACGTCACCGACGCGAGCGGCGCCTCACTGCCTGGCGTCACGATCGAGGCGACCGGCGCGGCGTTGCAGGGCGCGCGCATCGGCATCAGCGACACGACCGGCCTCTATCGTTTGCCGCTGCTCCCTCCCGGCAGCTACACCGTCGCGTTCACGCTGAGCGGCTTCGGACAGAAGAAGCAGGCAGCGGTGGCCGTGCTCCTCGGCAAAGACACCGCGGTCGATGCCGTGCTCTCGCCTGCTGTCACGGAAAGCATCACCGTCGGCAGTTTCGCGCCGCCGATCGACACGACATCGACGACACTCGGGACCAATCTCAATGCCGCGCAAATCGAGACGCTGCCGACGGCACGCAATTACTCCTCAGTCGCGCAGATCACACCGGGCATCTCGACCGACGCCATTCAAGCCGACGACAAGCAGACGCCGACCATCACCGTTTACGGCTCCTCGGGCGCCGAGAACGCCTTCTATGTCGACGGCGTCAACACCACGAATTCCGAGTACGGCTTCCAGGGCAAAGAGCTGAATTTCGAATTCATCGAGGCGCTGGAAGTGAAGACCGGCGGATACGAGGCGGAGTACGGCCGCGCCACCGGCGGCATCATCAGCGTCATCACAAAGTCGGGCAGCAACGAACTGCACGGCGATCTGTTCGGGTACGACACCAGCGATTCACTCCAGACGGACTCGCACTCCGTCGCCGGACCTACGCCCGGCGGCTTCACAAAGAAGGATTTCGGCGCCGACGTCGGCGGCTTTATCGTGAAAGACAAACTGTGGTTCTTCGGAGCATACGACCTGGTGCGCAACACGCAGGCAAACGTTCTGCTCGACGGGCCGCTCGCAGGCAGCACGGTCACCTCGCCCAGCCATCGCAACCTCGGATCGGCGAAACTAACCTACAGCTACAACCCGAGCCACACGTTCATCGGCACCTTCCTGCAGGATCCGCGCATCGATTCCGGCGCCATCAACGACGCCAACCACTCCCTGATCGGCGACCCGGTCACCTACCTCGGGCGGCAGGACTTCGGCGGACGCGATTACGCTCTCCGCTACGACGGCATCGTAGGCAACACCTGGCTTTTCTCCGCGCAAGACGCGCGGCATAAGGAGAAAAACTCGGTAGGCCCGGCCACTTCCGCGGGTGACGCGATCGAGTACATCGACGCACGCAACAATTTCTTCCAGACCGGCGGCTTCGGTCTGATCCAGCAGAAATCGTTCGACCGCAAGTTCTACGGCGGCTCCGCCACGCATTACGCCGGACCACACCAGATCAAATTCGGCATCGAGCTCGAAGACCAGACCGCAAACGTCATCAAGCGCATGTCCGGCGGCCAGCAGGTCGACGTTTTCGAAAATCCGAACAATCCGTCCAAGCCGATCTACAGTCACAGCTACTGGACCACTCCCGACGCGACGGTCGCGAACGCGCCGATTTCACAGCTCAACGCATCGCCGCAACACAAGAACACGACCGCATATCTGCAGGACCGCTGGACGATCAAGAATCTGACGCTGAATGCCGGTCTGCGCTGGGA
>JBAVBF010000584.1:0-2869 GCA_049586115.1 Thermoanaerobaculia bacterium
CAGCAAAGCACCCGCGCCGAAAGTGAACGCCAACGCGCAGAGGCCGAGCGAGTCAAAGCCGAAACGAACGCCGCCGAGGCTCGTGCGAAAAAGGCCGAGGCCGAATTCGCCCGCGCCGATGCAGTGAAGGATCGGAGCGTCGCCGTTTCCGCGAAGCAGAAAGCGGAAGAGTCGGAGCACGAAACGCGCAGGCTCAGCCACCTCGCCGCCGCGCGGGCGCTGGCGCTCTCCATCCTGCAGTTGAAAGATCCGCAAACATCCGGTCTCCTCGCGCTCGAGGTCGACCGCCTGAACCGCGAGAACGGCGGCGTTCCGGACGACCCCACCGTCTTCGACGCCCTGCGCACAGCACGCGAGCGTCTCCGTCCTGATGCCACGGTGCGGCAGCAGACGAACATCCGCGCGATGGCCATCGACCCCGACGGCCGCGACGTTCTTGCCGCCGGCGACGACGGAAGGATCCTCCGCGTCGGGCTCGGCAACGGCCACGCTGCCGTCATCGGAAACGCAAGCAGCGCCGTTCGCACGCTCGCCGTCGGAGGCGGCCATCTCGCCACGGGTGGAGATGGCGGCGTGATCGAGATCCGCGATCTTCGCAATCCATCCGCCGCGCCGGTCAGGCTGACGTCTGGCACCGCCGCGGTGAGCTCGCTCGCGTTCGCACCGGCGGGAGCCACGCTGGCGTCGGCGAATCTCGACGGAAGCGTGAAGCTCTGGAACTCCGACGGTTCCGGCTCATCGGTCACACTCCCGGGCAGCGACGGCAAGCGCGCCACCGCCGTCACGTTCAGTCCGGACGGCAAACTGGTTGCCGTCGGCCGCTCCCAAGGCGGCGCACTCTTCTGGCACGTCGCCAGGCCGGCCGAAGCGCCCCAGACGATCTGCGCCGGCGTCGACGTCCGCAGCATCGCCTTCCGTCCCGACGGCAAACTGGTCGCCTGCGGCAGCGGACGCGGCGAAATCGTACAGGCGACGCTCAGCAGCAACACTCCTGCTCCACCTGCGATGCTCGGACACACGTCGAGCGTCAACTCGCTCAGCTTCAGCCGCGATGGCTCTTACCTCGCCTCGGCATCCTCGGACAGCACCGTCCGTCTCTGGAACACAAACGCCGGCGGTTCGCAGTCGGTCATCCTGCCCGGCCATCAGTTGTGGGTCTGGTCCGTCGGCTTCACTCCCGACGGCGATCACATCGTCTCCGGCGGCGAAGACCGCACGATCCGAGTCTGGCCCGCGCACGTGAGCCTGCTGGCAAACGACCTGTGCGCCGCCGTCTCTCCCGAAAAGAAGGAACTGACCGAGAAAGAGTGGACGAAATACATGCCGGGCGTCGAGTACCGCCCCGGCTCCCCCTGCCGATGAAGAAAATCGCAATTACGCTATTCGCTTTCGCGCTCTTCCTGGCTTGCGCACACGCCGCGTCGGCGCAGACCACCTGCGAAGACGCGCTGCGCGACGCAGCAAAAAGCTACGAGCTCGGACTCTTCGAAGACGTCCCCATCAAACTCGAGCCTTGCCTCGGCGCGCGGATTTCCCGGCCAGTTGCGATCGAGGTGCACTCGCTCCTCGCGCGTACCTACCTCCAGAATGAGGAGCCGGAGAAAGCCCGTCGCGAAGTCTCGACTCTTCTGCGTCTCGACTCCACATTCGAAGCCGGCCCGTCACCGCGTTTCGCGGCGCTTCTTGCGCAGGTACGACGCGAAGAGCTGACCACCCAGGTCGAGTCGGTGTCGAAGACCAGCGAAAGTCTGCGCGAGGCCCCTGCCACGGTCCTCGTCATCACCGGCGACGAGATTCAGCGTCGCGGCTACCTCGACCTCGAGCAACTACTGCACGACCTGCCCGGCTTCGACATCTCGCGGTTGAACGGCGCGTTCTACTCAACGATTTACCAGCGCGGCTACAACTCCGCCCAGAACGACCGCGATCTGCTCCTGGTCGATGGCATCGAGCAGAACGATCTGGCCTTCGGCACGGTGTCTCTCTCGCGGCAGTATCCGCTGGCGAACATCGATCGCGTCGAAGTGATCTATGGACCTGCGTCCACGATGTACGGCGCAAACGCTTATACCGGAGTGATCAGCATCATCACCAAAGCCCCGGAAGCGCTCATCGAGGAAGGGAAGGGATTCGGGCTGACCGGCCAGATCACCGGTGGAGGGTACGGCAGTGGCTCCGTTGACGTCTCCGCGGCGGGCCACGATCGCAGCGGAACTCTGGCCTGGTCTCTGGTGGGCAGCTTCCAGAAATCGAAGGAGAGGGATCTCTCGCACTTCCCCTACTGGGATTACACCTACCGGAACATCGACTACAAGAGCGCCTTGCGCCTCAGCGGAACCGCGGCTGAACGCGCCGTTCTCTGCGCAACGCCTTCCGCCTACATCCGTTGCGATGCTACAGGAATTGCGCTCACCGATCAGGGTGAGAGCCTGGTCCGCTCGCTGGACAGCAACTTTGTCGCGGACAACGGGTTGGGGTTCGACGATCGAGCAGAGAACTGGTCGCTCTACGGAAAGCTGAGGATTGCTAATCTGACGCTGGGCCTGCAAACCTGGCGCAGTCAGGAAGGGATTGCATCCGCGTACGGATCCCAATTCGGCGGCGGCACAAACACGGTGCCGCGCGAGACCGCGATCTACCTGAAGTACTCCCTTCCTGTCGGCGGCGTGAAACTGAATATTTTTTCGCGCTATCAACTGACGTCGAGAGAGAGAACAGAGCCCCAGCTGGATGTGCTGCACAACTACAGCTCCGGTGTTCTCCTGAGCCTGTGGAGCCTGGTGGCACCCTGCCAGGCGCCGGGAGATCAACAGCCAATCGGCTGCGCACCCGCAAAACCCTGGGTCGAGCAGCTACGGTTGGGAAATCT
>JBAVBF010000585.1:0-3180 GCA_049586115.1 Thermoanaerobaculia bacterium
GACGACGACTTCGACGCGCACGGCGCCACCGCCGTCCCCGGCTTCATCGACTCGCACACGCATCTGCCGTTCGCCGGTTATCGCGAGACGGAGTTCAATCGCCGTCTGCAGGGCGAGACGTACGAACAGATCGCAGCGTCCGGCGGCGGCATCGCGTCCTCCGTTCTTGCAACGCGTCGCGCGCCGCAGGAGGATCTCGTCGCCAACATCCTGGCCCGCACGCGAACCATGGCGCGCTACGGAACGACCACCGCCGAGGCGAAAAGCGGATACGGATTGTCGCTCGAAGGCGAATTGAAACAGCTACGCGCCATCCGCGACGCGAAGGAACAGTCGCCCGTACGGCTCATCCCGACCTGTCTCGCCGCGCACGATTTTCCACCCGAGGGACGCAGCAGCGCGAGCGCGCGCCGCGGGTACGTCTCGACGGTGATCGGCGAGATTCTTCCCGCCGTCGCCGACGAGAAACTGGCGATTTTCTGCGATGTCTTCGTCGAGCGCGGCGTCTTCACCCACGAAGAAGGTGATGCCGTTCTGCGCGCCGGCGCAGCGCTTGGCCTGATCCCGCGCATGCACGCCGACGAGCTTTCCGACACTGCCGGCGCCGCCCTCGCCGCATCCCTCGGCTGCGCATCAGCAGACCATTTGATGCAGATCTCAGACGCCGGCGTCGCTGCTCTTGCCGCATCGGACACCGTCGCCAATCTTCTTCCCGCAACGAGCTTTTTCCTGATGTCCGACCGCTACGCGCCCGCGCGGCAACTCATCGACGCCGGCGCGATCGTCTCGCTGTCGACGGACTGCAACCCGGGAACGTCGATGACCGAATCGATGCCGATGGTGATGCAACTGGCAACGCTGCAGATGAAGATGACCGTCGAAGAATCGCTGACCGCCGCCACGCTCAACGGCGCCGCGTCGCTCCGGATCGCGCAGGAGACGGGCTCGATCGAGATCGGAAAACGCGCGGACCTCGTCCTCCTCGACGCGCCGAACTACCTCCACCTCGTCTACCACTTCGGCGTGAACCTCGTCGCGCGGACGATGCGCGACGGCGAGTGGGTGAGTTAGCGCCGCCGGCCGGACTGTTCGTCGAGCTGACGCAGGATCCGCGTCGCGCGTTCGGCGAACGCCTCAGTTACGTAGACGCGCGCCTCCCACGGATTCGGTTCATCGAGCACGAGGTTCTCGTTGCCCAGCATCGGCAGCGCAGTTCCCGCCTCGATGACGTACGGCACCGCCGCTTTCTCCAATCGATCGACCAGTTCGGCAACGAAGTCCGGAGATTTTTCGTCGGCGAGCAGAAGCAGATTGTCGAAGTGCTCGGGTTCCTCGCCTAACTCCGGCACGAGCGCAACGTCGCAATCCGCGCAGCGCGCGATGCCGTCGCGATACTCGCTTTCGCATTCAGGGCAGAACATGGATGCGGAATCTTACCCGTAGAACGCGACGATCTTTTCGTACAGCTTCGCGCCGATCGCGCTCTTTGCCTCGGTCGTACAACCGGCGACGTGCGGCGTGAGGATCAGGCGAGGATCGTCGGGCCAGCTGCGCGTGGGCGGCTCGGGATCGTAGACATCGATTGCGAGTCCGCCGAGAGCGTTGCGGGCGAGGGCATCGAGCGCGGCGTCGAGGTCGAGCACCTCGCCGCGCGCAGCGTTGATGACGATCGCGCCTGATGGCAGCAGGGCCAGCTCGTTTGCGCCGATCATCGTCCGCGTTTCGGGCGTGAAAGGAACGTGCAGCGTGAGGATGTCGCTATCACGCAGAAGCGCCTCGAGCGAACGGACGCGGATGGCACCTCGGTCGAAGAAGTCCTCATCGGTGATGTACGGATCGAACGCCGACACGCGCATTCCGAACGCCGCCGCGAGACGCGAGACGCGCATGCCGACCTGACCGAGTCCGACGATGCCGAGACGATGGTGACGAAGTTCGTGGCGTGAAGCGCAACCGTCGCGCGTCCACTCGTCGTTGCGCATCTCGCGGTCGTACTCCGGCACGGTTCGCGTCAGCGCGATCATGAATCCGATCACCAGTTCCGCGACAGCATTCGCGTTTTCGCCGGGCATGTTGATGACCGCGATGCCGCGATGCCGTGCTGCTTTCATGTCGATGTTGTCGGTGCCGCTGGTCCCCTGCGCGATCAGTTCGAGATTCGGCGCCGCATCGATGACGCGCTTCGACACGCGGTTGTAGGAACGGGTGACGAGGATGTCGCAGTCGCCGACGATTGACGCCAGCTCGTCCTCCGTTTTCGCGGGATGGTCGATGATTTCGAAACGGCCGTCTTCCTGCGCGCGAGTGCGGAGCGACGGGTCGACGTCGGCGGCGATGAGGAGACGTTTCATTTTTTCGTCAAACTCCATCCCTGCGGAGCGCAGCGTCGGAACGTGGGAACGCGTTTCTATCATCGAACAGCGCGGGCGAACCGGAGATCCTGCGCGCTTCGCCGCAGGATAAACTGCCAAGTCCACACCTTGCGCCTCATCAAAAAACATCGCGTCGCCCTCATCGCGCTGGCCGTTTATCACCTCGTCTTTTTCTTTCCGACGCTCTTCATGGGGCGGATCGCGTCGCCGAACGACGTCTTCTTCAATTTCGAGCCGTGGAAGAGCGTACGGCAGGTCAGCGCGCAGAACTCGCTGCTCAACGATCCGCCGACCGCGTATTACACCGTCCTCTCGCTGATCAAACCCGACTGGCGTGCGTTTCACTGGAACCCGTTCATCGGCTCCGGCGTGCCCGGCTTCGGATCGACGTTGCTCGCTCCGTTCAGTTTCTTGCCTGCGTTGCTGCTGCCGTTGCCGTGGGTCTACACCGGCATCATCCTTCTCAAACTCAATATTGCGTTCTGGCTTGCGTATCTCTGGCTGCGCGAGGAACGCCTCGGCAAGCGCGGCGCGGCCGTCGGCGCGATTCTCTTCGCCGCCGCGGGACCGATCGCCGTGCGCTGGTGGTGGCACGTCACGAATGCAGTTCCGCTGTATCCGGCACTTCTGTGGATCGCGCTGCGCACGGCGCGCGGCAAACGCACGCCGGCCTGGGCGATCGGTCTCATCGCGCTCTGTTACGCGCTCTCCGCGTTTCCGGCGACGATGGCGTACGGCGCGTATGCGGCGGTCGCGTACTTTGTTTTCCTGATCGGGAGTCGGGAGTCGGGTGGCGGGAGTCGTAGGA
>JBAVBF010000586.1:0-3145 GCA_049586115.1 Thermoanaerobaculia bacterium
TCGTCGGCGTAGCCGGCGTAAGAACCGTAGCCCACGCGTTCACGCGTGGGTCAGTGAGTATTGTTCCTTTGTGAGCGCGCCTTGGCGCGCGAAAGAAAGCTTTCTTTCGCCCGTTAAAACGGGCTCCACAAATCTTCGAGCATGGGATTTCCCACGCTTGAAAGCGTGGGCTACGGTTCTTACGCCGGCTTCGCCGACGACACTACAATCGCGCCGCATGGCCGGTTACTCGGGGACGCCGCTCGCGAAGAAGTTGGGGATCAACCCCAGCTCCAAAGTCTTCGCGGACGGCGCGCCATCCGACTACGCGTCCCTCCTCGCACCACTCCCGGATGGCGTCACGTTCGTCAAGAAGCTGACCAACGACGTCGATGTCGTCCATCTCTTCACGAAATCGGCCTCAGACCTCGACGCCAAACTTCGAAAGTGGCGCGATGCGATAAGAACCGATGCCGCCATCTGGATCTCCTGGCCGAAGAAAGCGTCGAAGGTTCCGACCGACATCACCGAGGATGTGATCCGCGAGGTCGCGCTGCCGATGGGATTCGTCGATGTGAAAGTCTGCGCCGTCGACGACACGTGGTCCGGCCTCAAGCTGGTCATCCGAAAAGAACAGCGGCACGAGTGACGCATTACCGATGAGCGTGCCTGCGCCGCTGATCCCCGAGGTGATGGAGCCGGACGAAAAACTGCCGCCCGATCTCGTCGTCCTGCGCCGCTTCGCCTACCTCATGGACGAGGCGGTTCCGGTTCCCGGAACGAAGAAACGCGTTGGTCTCGACGCCGGATTGAGTCTCATCCCGGGCGTCGGCGAAATCATCGGCGCCTTGCTTTCCGCATGGATCATCGTCGGCGCGCTGCGGCATCGCGTGCCGATGCCGCGCATCCTGCGCATGGTCCTCTACATCCTCCTCGACATGATCCTCGGCTCCATCCCGATCGCCGGCACCGTGTTCGACTGGCTCTTCGAAGAGAACGTCATCAACCTCAACTCGCTGATCCTGCATCGCGACCGGACGCGGCCACCGCGATCGCTGGGCTCGATCGCCGGCGCCGCCATCGCGATTTTCGCCATCATCCTCGGCGTGGCATTTCTCATCGCCGCGGGCATGATTGCGCTCATCATCTGGATCGCTTCGAAGCGCTGATGTTCCGACGCAAGAACAAACCGCCCCGCTATCCGCACCGGCCGCCGCTGCCGATCATCCGGCGCAAGCTGCCGATGCGCTACCACATGAAGCACCAGTTCGGCGTGCGCGACCTGGCGTTTCTGCAGACGATGCATGCGCTGACCGGATCGCCGATGTCCGAGGGGAATCGCGTCACGATTCTCAAAAACGGCGTTGAGATTTTTCCGGCCATGCTCGCCGCGATCCGCGATGCGAAGCGCACCATCAACCTCGAGTTCTACATCTACTGGGACGGCGAGATCGGACGCAAATTCGCCGAGGCGCTGGCGGAAAAGGCGCGGGCCGGTGTGGCCGTGAAGGTCGTGCTCGATGCCGTCGGCAGCGCGCAGATGTCGAAGTCGCTCGTCAACTTCATGGCCCGCAACGGCATCGACATGGAGTGGTATCACCCGCTGCGCTGGTACACGATCTCGACCCTCAACCACCGCACGCATCGCAAGCTGCTCATCGTCGACGGACGGATCGGATTCTCCGGCGGCGTCGGCATCGCGGACGACTGGCTCGGCGACGCCGACGCGCCGAACCACTGGCGCGACACGGTGGCGCGCGTCGAAGGTCCGGTGGTGACGCAGATGCAGTCGGCGTTCATGGACAACTGGGTGAAGAGCCGCGGCGAACTGCTGACGGGACTCGATTACTTTCCGCCGCTCGCGCCGTGCGGACCGCATCTCACGCAGGTTTTGAAATCGTCGCCGTCCGAAGGCAGCTCGACGGTGAAACTGCTTTACATCATCTCGATCGTGAGCGCGGTGAAGTCGATCTACATCGCCAACGCCTACTTCGTCCCCGACGCCGACACCACGCGCGCACTGGAAGCGGCGGTGCGTCGCGGCGTCGACGTGCGCGTGATCGTCCCGGGCGAATTCACGGACGTGCCGATCGTCCGCCAGGCCAGCCGCTGGCACTACGAGCGCCTCCTCGGCCGCGGCATCCGCATCTTCGAATACCAGCCGACGATGATGCACGCGAAGACGATGGTGGTCGATGGCGCCTGGACGACGATCGGCTCATCGAATTTCGACGACCGCAGTTTCCGCCTGAACGACGAGGTGAACATCAACGTCTACAGCGATGAGTTGGCCGCGCAGATGGAGACGATGTTCCATGCCGACCTGGCGCGCTGCGAAGAAGTGAAACTGCGCAAGTGGTTCCGACGCGGCTTGCTGGAGAGGACGAAGGAGAAACTCGCGAGCATCTTCCGGCCGCAGTTGTGAGGCTCAGACCCTGCACCTTGCCAAAGCACAGACAAGAGTGTCTGTGCCACACAGGCTCGGCAGGATCAATGTGGCACAGACACTCCTGTCTGTGCTGCCGATGCTTGCGCAGCTGTGCAACACTCAGCGACATGTTCCTCATCTACGGCGCGAACGGCTACACCGGCGAGTTGATCGCCCGCGAAGCGGTTCGCCGCGGACACAAGCCGGTCCTCGCCGGACGCAACGCGGAAAAACTCGCACCGCCGGCGAAGGAGCTGGGGCTCGAATCACGCGCCTTCCCTCTCGACAAACCGCAGCTCGACGGCGTTGACGCGGTCCTCCACTGCGCCGGTCCATTCGTCCACACCAGCGCGCCGATGGTGCGCGCGTGCATCGCCGCCGGCGTCCACTACCTCGACATCACCGGCGAAATCCCGGTCTTCGAAGAGATCATGGCGAGGACCGATGATGCCGCCCGCGCCGGCGTCACGCTCATCCCCGGCGTCGGATTCGACGTCGTCCCCACCGACTGCCTCGGCGCGATGCTCGCGGCGCGGCTGCCCGGCGCGACGGAGCTGGAGCTGGCGTTCTACTCGCCCGGCGCCGAGATCAGCCGAGGAACGCTGAAGACGATGATCGAAAGCATTGGCGACGGCGGAGCCATTCGTGAGGACGGAAAAATCGTTCGCGTTCCGCCGGCCTACGACGCGAAAGAAATCACGTTCTCGATCGGCCCGCGGATGGCGATGACCATTCCGT
>JBAVBF010000587.1:0-2705 GCA_049586115.1 Thermoanaerobaculia bacterium
ATGTCGTGTTTCCCTTTCCACTTCATACTTTTACGGTAACCGGCCTCGGACACCGAGAAGTAGTGATGGAAAGGTTGAAAGCGTTTCAGGTGTCGCGAATTACCCGCACCAGACCGCGCTGACTGCATCGGGGTGATCGAGCAGGTAGCCGTCTTCGTCGGCGTCGTATTGGATGATCGCGCCATCCAATCGCGAGGCGGACATATCGTCCAACGCGATGCGGATGCCGTTCACGTTGACGACTTTATCGCCGTCGATCGGGGCGTCGGCGTAGGCGAGGCGGTAGCCGCTGCCGCCGCAGCCGGTGGTGAAGGCGATGCGGAGGATGCGGCCGTCCAGCTCCTCGTGCAGATGCTCGGCGGCGGCCTGTGTGATGGAAACGTTCATTCCGTTGCGGCGCCGCGCACCAGGCGCGTTTCGGCGTCCTCGCGTTTGAACCAGTCGCGATCGAGCTTGGTCAGTTCCAGCTCGCGCTCCAGCTCGACGATGTGCGCGCGCTTCGACGCGGCGAGGTAGACGAGGAAGGCGCGGTCGATGGACGACGTACCGCGTCCGATCTCGGCGAGCTTGCGCTCCATGGTCCGCTCGCGCGCGATGAGAAACTCCGTCGTCTCGCGGTACGACAGGTCGCCTTCGAGGATGTCCTGGAAAGCGAGGTCATTGGCGAGCGTCACTTTGCTGCGCGACGTGCCGGTGGCGGCGATTTTCATCTCGATGAGATCGCGCGTGGCCCGCTCGTCGACGGCGAACTGCTTGAACATGTTCGCGGTCAGCGGATTCGGCAGGTTCTCTGCCAGCTTCTCGAACGTTTTGTACGCCTCGACGGTGTACTGGAAAACGGTGTTGAGCTGTTGGTTGCTGAGGATGGCGGGGGCGGTTTCGATTACGGTCATTTCAAAATCCATTCATTCAATTTTCGCTACGTTCAACACGACATCGCCCAGCAGTTTCGACTGGCACGATAGGCGATACGGCGGTTCGAGTTCCTTGTATGTTTCGTCAGGCGTCGGCGGCGTCAGGTTATCCCAGCCGGCGACGACTTCCACCCTGCAAGTCCCGCACGCACCGTCGCCGCCGCAGACGTGACTGACGCGGACGTCCATGGACGCGGCGCAGGTTAGCAGGGTTGATCCCTGAGGGAACTCCGCGGCTTTGCCTTCGTCGACGAACGTGACCCGCGGCATGGCGCGGATTGTAGCTGCGTTGGCTATTCGAGCGCCCGATGGGCCATGTAGGAACTGCGCACGAGCGGCGCGGATTCGACGTGGTGGAAGCCGAGCGACCGCGCTTTTGTGCCGAGGATGGTGAACTCGTCGGGGGTGTAGTAGCGGCGGACGGGGTGGTGGTTGCTGGTTGGCGCGAGGTACTGGCCGAAGGTGACGATGTCGACGCCGGCGTCGCGGAGATCGGCAGCGACGGCGAGTACTTCCTCTTCCGTTTCGCCGAGGCCGAGCATGAGCGACGATTTGGTCAACATGTTGATGTTGCGCTCGGCGTTCCGTTCATCGGCGGCCCAGCGCAGGATGTCGAGCGAACGTTGGTACTTCGCCACGGGACGCACGGCCGCATACAGCCGCGGCACGGTCTCGACGTTGTGCGCAAGGACTTCGGGCGCCGAGGCGATCACGGTGCGGAGCGCGTCGCGGTTGCCTTCGAGATCGGAGATGAGAACTTCGACCGCGGCGCCCGTTTCCGAACGCACGGCGCGAACCGTCTGCGCGAGATGCTCCGCGCCGCCGTCGGGCATGTCGTCGCGATTCACCATCGTGATCACCGCATGCTTCACGCCCATCTTCGACACGGCCTCGGCCACTCTTCGCGGCTCATCGGCATCCGCGGCCAGCGGCTTCCCTTTGCCGACCGCGCAGAAGGTGCAGCGGCGCGTGCAGATCTCGCCGAGGATCATGAAGGTGGCGGTGCCGGCGCTCCAGCATTCGAAAATGTTCGGGCAGCGCGCTTCCTGGCAGACGGTGTTGAGCGCCAGATCGTTCATCAGCTTCGAGACGGGAAGCTGCGCGAGGTCACCCGGCACGCGGATCTTCAACCACGCGGGACGGTGGCCCGCGCGCCGGTTTTTCGGTTCGGATTGGTCAATCGAAGAGGTCATCTCACGCCCTGTCATCCAGAGTCGCCGAAGCTGCGCGATCTGTGCTGAACCCGGGTTTCAGCAAATGCCGCGCATCTTGAGATCCTTCGGCGCGCTTCGCCAGCCTCAGGATGACAAATGCTCATTTCATTACAGCCTTTTGCGCCCTCACCAGCTGCGCTTCCACGTTCTCCAACGCCTCGCGGTCGTCGGTCCAGCGGATCCTTTCATAGGCCTCGGCGAATGTGAACCAGCCGTAGTTGTCGTGCTCGGCCGCGTCCATGCGCACGGGCAATCCGGGCGGTACTTCGACGACGAAGGCGGTTTCCGAGGCGACGATCGGCGGGGGATATTTTGCTTCGAGGAAATGCGACTCGATCATGAATGACTGTTCGAGATCGATCGCTTCCGGTTCGCCGCTGTGTCCTGTCTCCTCGGTCAGCTCGCGGCGCGCCGTGTCGAGTGGCAACTCGCCCTCTTCGATCGAGCCGGTGATCGGTTGCCAGAAGTTGCCGCGTTCGGGGCGGCGATGCAGGAGCAGGACGCGCTCGCCGTCGTGCACGAGGACTTTGACGAGGCGGATGCTCTCCGATCGCGGTACGACGTCGCGCTCGAAGAC
>JBAVBF010000588.1:0-3188 GCA_049586115.1 Thermoanaerobaculia bacterium
ACATGAAGCTGGTGATGGCGGAGTTGGGGATGACGGCGTAACGAAGATGAGCGACGCAGCTTCTTGCCTGTCATCCTGAGCCGCCGGAGCTGTAGGCGAAGCCATAGCAGCGGAGGACGGTCGAAGGACCCCGTTCCTTGCTAACCCGGAGGGCGGCGGATAGTCACATTGCAAGCATCAGGGGGTCCTTCGACCGTCCTGCGCCGTTCCGTCGCTCCGCGACTCCGGCTCCGGCGGCTCAGGATGACAGTCGACGCCTGCGCGCGATCGCAAACAACACCAACCCCGCCGCCGTCGCGATGCTGACGATCGCGCCTGTCGTGACCGCCTTCGGGCGATACGACAACACGATGTCGTGAGCGCCGGCGGGGACGTACATGCCGAGGAATGCGCGGTCGGCGAAGTGGAGCTTGATGGGATTGCCGCCGGACGATGCGCGCCAGCCGGACCATGCCGTTTCGGAGATGACGATCCATCCCGGCGACTGCATCGACGCGTGCAGCAGCAGGCGCGAGCCGTCCGCCCGAACTTTCACCGAGCCGACGCCGTTTGCCGCATCCATGGCTGGTTCCGCCGTCTCGATCCACGCTTCGCCTTCGAAATCGCGGCAGGCTCGCATTTCGCGGATGATGTCGTTCAGTCCCGTGTGCACCACGCGCGGCACGAAGGCGCGCGGCAGAACGCGGCTGTTCTCCAGCAACGCGTAGCCGGGATAGCGGCCAATCAGCCGCCAGGACGGCGGGATCGGCGAATCAGGCAACGCCAGTGCGAAGCGGACATTCATCATCGACAGCATCGGCGCGGTGAGATCGTCGACGCGGTTCGACCAGACCGGCTGTGGGATCGACCAGAGCGGAAACGTCTCCGCGAGACGTGCGAAGGTCATCGCCTGATAGCCGCGAACGTCTTCCAAACCGTAGAGCGCGGCGATGTTCGGCGCGAAAAGCGGACCCTGTCCGACGATTCGATACGGTTCGCCGCCGTGCGGGAGATGCTCGAATCCGGCGATCGGTGGAAAGAACGCGCGGCGGTCGACGGCCGGGATGTAGCCGCCGATTTCGACGACGCGTTGCAGGAGCAGCAACGCCAGCAAGGCGATGACCGCGTTGCGATTTGTCCGAAAGGCAATCAGCAGCGCGAAGGCGAGCAGCAACGGCGCCACTTCGCGGATGGCGTTCGCGCGGACGAAATCGGGCGTCAGCGTGCTCCCGATTGCCATCGTCAACAGCGCGATCGACATACCGGCGAACAGAAAGAAAAACGCCAGACTGCGACGCTCCCTCAACGACGCGTTCAATCCGATCGCCGCCAGAACGCACATTCCGAACGCCGCAAACGCGATCATCCGCGCATTGATGGCCAGGCTGAAAATCGGGAGGCGCGAAAGGATTCCGCCGATGATCGGCGCCTCCGCGCCCGCCAGAAATCCGAACACCACCACGCCGCCGAAGAACCACTTCTCGCGCGTCCGCGCCCGCAGCAGCGCGAAGAGTGCCGGTGCAAAGAGCATCGCGCCCGCGTACGCGGTCCCCATCGAGTGATGCTGCACTCCGCGCTCGTGCTGCGCTTCCTCCTCGCCCGGCGCCCCTTCCGCGAACGGCACGATGTTGCTGCGCAGCACATGCGCGACGATTCCCCACGATGCGCTCCCGGCATCGGCGCCCGACTTTCGATGCAGGTATTCGCGCGTCTGCGGAATCGCGTCGATCAGCGGAAGGACGAAGAACGCCGTGAGCAGCAGCGCGATGATGCCCGCGCCGAGTCCGCTGATTGCAACGCGCGAGAGTTGCGTGCGCGCGGAAAAGATCACGTACGCAATCGCCAGCGCGACGACATGCAGCGACGTCTCCGGGTGACCGCAGAGCGTGAGGAGAATCAGCGCCGAGGCGAGGATCGATGCCGCACGGATTCCCGGACGCAGCGCTACGCATCGTGCGCCGAGCATCACCAGCGGCAGGAGCGCAATCGCGTTTCCGTGCGCGGTGAGCGTGAATGAAACCACGTACGTCGAGAGCGCCCATCCCGCCGCTCCGAACAGCGACGGCAGTTGCCGCAGCTGGAGATTGCGAAGAAAGAGAAACATCCCCAGCGCCGCGAGGAAGTACGCCATCGCAGCCATGAATCCGAACGCGTCCGCGGCCGGAATCAAGAGTCCGAGGAGCGTGACCGGGTGGAACGGAGCCGATTGCGCCGCAGCGGCGAGCACGTTGCCCGACAGCTCGAACGGATTCCATAGCGGCCACTGCCCGTGCGCGATCGACGAGCGCAACGCGGCGTTCCACGGCAGGAACTGCACCGCGACGTCGGACGGCAGCGGATTCGTGATGCGCTCGATGCCGACGCGCGTCGCCATCGATGCCAGCGGATCGAAGTGATACGTGAGATCGACCGGCGCGTAGACCTTCCCCGTCACGAACGCGCGGCCCGTGAGGCAAAGCGGCAGCAGCGTCAGCACCACCGCCGCGACGCGCGAAAGCGCCACGAACCGGCGGACGAGAACGAGCGTGCCTGCGGCGGAAAGGAGGTAGAGGATTGCTCCCACTGGGTCGGAGCGGCGGACCAGCCACTCGGATATCGATTGTATCCGCGCACGCGGCATACTGCGCGGATGCGACGCATCACCTTCACGCTCCTGCTCCTCGCGGCGCACCCGCTATTCGCCGCATACGCCGACCGCGATCTCATCATCCCCGTCGTCGGCCGCGCCGCGGGAGGATCGGGACGTCTCTTTCTCACCGCGCTTTGGATCACGAACACCGACGACCATCCCGCGGTGATGTCGTTGTCGTACCTCGAAAGCGGCCACGCCAACCGCTCGCCGAAGAAGACGACGGTGACGCTGCCGCCGCGCGAGACGTACGTCGTCGATCCTCTCGCTCCGCCGATCCTGCCGAGCGCCGACAGCATCGGCGCGCTGCGCATCGAGTCGAATGCCGACGTCGTCGCGTCGGCGCGCATTTACGGTTACGCGCCGGGCGCGGGTGCAGGCAGCGCGGTCGTCATGGCGCTGACGGGCATCCCGACGCGCCTCGGCATCGGCAACGGGCAGTCGTCCGTGTTGCACGGCGATGGCTCGAGCGACGCGCAGTACAAGTTGTACGTGATCGAAACGTCGGGCGCGGCCCTGTCGGTCGTCGTCGCCGTCGAAGATCTGCACGGCCAGGTCGTCGGCGAGAAGCGGCTCTTCC